>NZ_LZKD01000047.1:0-6567 GCF_001668695.1 Mycobacterium sp. E2497 | reverse complement strand
CCAACAGTGCTACGGCGAGCAGATGGCGGCGGCTCTCACGCTGCTCGAGGCCGAATGCGAGCAGTTTGCCGCGTACCTGGTGACGGAGTCGGTCCCGCTGAAGGCGCCGGTAACCGAATCAGGCGCTCGCACAACGGGTTTGGCCAACATCGCGCTGCTGCGCCGGCCGGCCGGCCTGGACCGGGACAGTTGGCTGAACCGGTGGCAGCACGACCACACCCCGGTGGCCATCGAGACCCAGTCCACCTTCGGCTACACCCAGAACTGGGTGGTTCGCGCCCTCACCCCGGACGCGCCGGGAATCGCGGGGATCGTCGAAGAGTTGTTCCCCGCGGAGGCGATCACCGATCTCAAGGCGTTCTTCGGTGCCGCCGACGACAAGGACCTGCAAGACCGGTTGGGCCGAATGGTCGCCAGCACCACGGCATTCGGCGCCAACGAGAACATCGACACCGTGCCCACCAGCCGCTACGTCTTCAAGACACCATTCATCGAGGAACCCACATGACAACACTGCGCGACGCCGTCGCCCTGGCCGCGGCGGAAGACGGGCTGGCGGTGGTGTCCACCGTCCGTGCCGACGCGACGGTGCAGGCTTCGCTGGTCAACGTCGGCCTGCTCGCACACCCGGAGAACGGTCGGGAGGTCTTGGGCTTCACCACCTACGGCAAGGTCAAGTTGGCCAACCTGCGGGAGCGGCCGCAGCTGGCGGTCACCTTCCGCAACGGATGGCGGTGGGCGACCGTCGAGGGCCGCGCGGAACTGGCCGGCCCCGACGACACGCAGCCCTGGCTGACCACCGACGACCAGCTGCGGCTGTTGCTCCGCGAGGTTTTCACCGCAGCGGGCGGCACCCACGACGACTGGGACACCTACGACCGCGTCATGGCCCGGGAGCGGCGGGCCGTCGTATTGATCGAGCCCACCCGCGTCTACAGCAACGGCTGACCTCGTTAGGCTGCAGCGGTGACGCTGCAGATCGATGACGACAAGCGGGTGCGCACCCTCACGCTGAACCGGCCCGAGGCGCTGAACGCATTCAACGAAGCCCTCTACGACGCCACCGCGGACGCGCTGCTGGCCGCGGCCGAGGATCCCGAGGTCGCCGTGGTGCTGCTGACCGGGGCGGGCCGCGGCTTCAGTGCCGGTACCGACCTCGCCGAAATGCAGGCCCGCATCACCGATCCGGAATTCACCCCGGGCCGACACGGCTTCCCCGGGCTGATCGATGCCCTCAGCGCGTTCCCCAAGCCGCTCATCTGCGCGGTCAATGGCGTCGGGGTCGGCATCGGTGCCACGATCCTGGGCTACGCCGACCTGGCCTTCATGTCGTCGACGGCCCGCCTGAAGTGCCCGTTCACCAGCCTGGGCGTGGCACCGGAGGCGGCCTCGTCCTATCTGCTGCCACAGCTGGTCGGCCGGCAGAACGCAGCCTGGCTGTTGATGTCGTCGGAATGGGTGGACGCCGACGAGGCGTTGCGAATGGGCCTGGTCTGGCGGGTCTGCGATCCCGACGATCTGTTGCCCGAAGCCCGTCGTCACGCGGAAGTCCTTGCCGGGCGACCGATTTCGAGCTTGATGGCGGTCAAGCACACGATGATGGAACCGCTCCGCCCGGAGATCGCTGCGGCCAGCGCGCGGGAGAACGCTCACTTCGCCGAACTGATGGGTGCACAGGCCAACGCCGCGGCCCTGGCGGACTTCAACAACGCCCGCTGAGCGGGCGGCGTCTCAATGCGACGGGGCGGTCTCCAGATTCGCCGACGCGGCGATGATCGCCCGCAGCGTCCTCTTGCAGCGTCCGCAGTCGCCCCCGGCGCCACACGCGGCGGCGACCTCTTTGGAGGTGGAGGCGCCGCGCGCGACCAACTCGGACACCGTGTGGTTGGTCACGCCGACACACAGGCACACGTACATCAGCGCGTCCCCCGCATGCGGGCGGCGTTCCCCTCGTCGACGGCGTGGCCAACCGCGCGCACTTCGTCCTCCTTCTCGGCATCCCGTGTCATCGGGGTGGCCGGAAAAGTACCGAACCGAGACCCTGTATTAGTTGAGTCTAACCTAAGTTCGTTAGCCCAGTCTAACCTTACCCGCCAGCAACATCGGCCCCCTAGGTTGCGCGCGACACACTCTGAGCACAGCCATACCTTGCTGGCAGATTGCAACCCGCCGTGGCAAAGTGCGGGTACGGCCCGCCACGGCGTGTGCGCCCAGCGCACCCGGCCGGGCACCGAGAATGACCACCGATTACACGTCACCGCAGGGGAGTGATCATGCAAGGGGATCCGGATGTTTTGCGCTTGCTCAACGAGCAGCTGACCGGCGAGCTCACCGCGATCAACCAATATTTCCTGCATTCCAAAATGCAGGACAACTGGGGCTTCACCGAGCTCGCCGAGCACACCCGGGCCGAGTCCTTCGATGAGATGCGGCACGCCGAGGCGATCACCGACCGCATTCTGCTGCTCGACGGATTGCCCAACTACCAGCGGCTCTTCTCGCTGCGCATCGGCCAGACCCTGCGCGAACAGTTCGAGGCCGACCTGGCCATCGAGTACGAGGTGATGGACCGGCTCAAGCCCGGCATCATCATGTGCCGCGAGAAGCAGGACACCACGAGCGCCAACTTGCTGGAAGAGATCGTGGCGGACGAGGAGAAGCACATCGATTACCTCGAGACGCAGCTGGAGCTGATGGACAAGCTCGGCGTGGAGCTCTACTCGGCGCAGTGCGTCTCGAGGCCGCCGAGCTAACGCCGCCGCACGCCTTTCGCGGTTTTGGTTGCCACGGGTTGACCGTGGGCACTCAATACCATCGAAATCCGTGGGAAGGCGGGCATGACGAGGGCGACACCAGCGCCGGCTCCGGCCGGCCGCGCTTCGGATTCCGGGCCCAAGGATGTCGCGGTCGACCCGCAACGGCGCAATTTCATCTTCGTTGCGGTCCTGCTCGGCATGCTGATGGCCGCGTTGGACCAGACGATCGTGGCGACCGCGCTGCCCACCATCGTCGCCAATCTTGGTGGCGCAGGCCATCAATCGTGGGTGGTCACCAGCTACCTGCTGGCCTCGACCATCGCCACCGCCCTCGTCGGCAAGTTCGGTGACCTGTTCGGCCGCAAGCGGGTGTTCCAGGCGGCCGTCGTCTTCTTCATCGCCGGATCGGTGCTGTGTGGGCTCTCGAGCTCGATGGGCATGCTGGTGGCCGCACGCGCGCTGCAGGGCATCGGCGGCGGCGGGCTCATGGTGACCGCCATGGCGCTGATCGGTGAGGTGATCCCGCTGCGGGACCGCGGCCGCTACCAGGGCGCGATGGGCGCAGTGTTCGGCGTCACGACCGTGATCGGCCCCTTGCTCGGCGGCTACTTCACCGACCACTTCACCTGGCGCTGGGCGTTCTGGATCAACGTCCCCATCTCGGTAGTGGTCTTTTTCGTGGCGGCCGCCGCCATCCCGGCGCTGTCCGACCGCACCAAACCGGTCATCGACTACATCGGCATCGTGTTCGTCGGCCTGGGCGCCGCCGGGCTGACACTGGCCACCAGCTGGGGCGGGACCACCTACCCGTGGGGATCGCCCACGATCATCGGCCTGTTCGTCGGCTCGGTGATCGCATTGTGCGTCTTCGCCTGGGTGGAAAGCCGCGCCGCCGCGCCGATCCTGCCGACCCGGCTGTTCGGCAGTCCGGTGTTCACGGTGTGCTGCGTCCTATCCTTCGTGGTCGGTTTCGCGATGCTGGGCGCCCTGACGTTCCTGCCGACGTACATGCAGTTCGTCGACGGCGTCTCGGCCACCACGTCGGGCCTGCGCACGTTGCCGATGGTGATCGGGATGCTGACCACCTCGATGGGCAGTGGTGTCATCGTCGGGCGCACGGGCAGATACAAACTCTTCCCCGTCGCCGGCACCGCCGTCATGGCGGTGGCGTTCTTTCTGATGTCGCGGATGGACCCGTCGACATCGGTGTTCGTTCAATCGCTGTTCCTCGTCATCCTCGGCGCCGGGATCGGGATGTGCATGCAGACCCTTGTCCTGATCGTGCAGAACACCGTGGGCTTCGACGACCTCGGCGTCGCGACCTCCGGCGTCACCTTCTTCCGCACGATCGGCAGCTCGTTCGGCGCCGCCATCTTCGGTTCACTGTTCACGAACTTCCTGCACAACCGGATCGGCCCGGCGATGGCGGCCAGCCGCGCGCCGGCCGCGGCCGCCGCGTCACCGGAGGCGTTGCACCGGTTGCCCCGCCAGGCGGCCGCGCCGATCGTCTCCGCCTACTCCGAGTCGCTCACCCACGTATTCCTCTGGGCGGTTCCGGTCGCGCTGGCGGGATTCGTCCTGGCGTTGTTCCTGCGGGAGGTCCCCTTGCGGGAAATGCACGACAGCACAATTGATCTCGGCGACGCGTTCGGCATGCCGAACACCGAGACCCCGGATCAGATGCTGGAGGGTGCGGTCGAACGCATGCTGCGCGGTGTGCCCGGCATGCGATTGCGCAGCATCGCCATGCGACCCGACTGCCGACTCGACGTGGCCGGATTGTGGGGCGTGTTGCGCATCAACCGCTACGAGCAGATGTATGGCACGGCCCGGCTCACCGACATCGCCGAGTACCTACGGATACCGTTCGAGGTCCTGGAGCCCACCTTCTCGCGGCTGATCGCCACCGGATACGCCCGCGGCGACGGCGACCAGCTGTGGCTGACACCCGCGGGGGCCCAGCAGGTGGACTACGTGCACTCGCTGCTGGTGGGCTGGCTGGTCGACAAGCTTGCCCGCTCACCGGGATTCGACGGACGACCGGATCGTCGCGTGGTGGAGGCGGCGTTGAATCGAGTCGCGGGCCGCGTTCTCGCGCAACGGGACTGGAGCGACGACCGACCCACCACGAAGATCCCGGTGCCCACATCCTGAAACTGGTGGTGCGGGCGTACCATCACGCCATGAGCCGAATCGGAACATTTGCTGATGACGACCTGGCCGGCTGGTTTGTGAAGTCCCCCGACATCGGCGGCGCGCTCGGCGGGTTCAGCAACGCGGTCTATACCAAGAACCGGCTGCCGCTGCGCACCCGCGAACTGGCGCGCGCCGTGATCGCGCACCGCAACGAATGCGTCGTCTGCGTCAACACCCGCGACGAAGACGGGCCCGCGGCCGGCGTCGACGAGGAGTTGTACGACCACGCCCTGCAGTGGCGCACCTGGCCTGGCTACAGCGAACAGGAGCGGCTGGCGGCCGAGTTTGCCGACCGCTTCGCCACCGAGCACACCGCCCTGCGCGACGACGAGGACTTCTGGAGCCGGTGCTCCGAACACTTCTCCGACGAGCTGCTGGCCGACTTGGCCCTGTCGTGCGCGCTGTGGGTCGGCATGGGTCGCGTGTTGCGGACCCTCGACATCGGCCAAGCCTGCAAGCTGACCATCCCGAGTCGCGCATAGCCGCTCTCGCCGCGGGCACAAACCGCGGCACCGCGGTGTTGCTCCACGGGTGAAGATTCGCTTCGGCGTCGGCCTGGGCCCGGACACCGCTCCAGATCGATTGGCGCCCATCGTCGATCACCTCGAGGCCAGCGGGGTCGACTCGCTGTGGTTCTCCGAGCTGGTGTACACCCCGGCGGTCGATCCGGCGGTCGGGATGGCCTACGCGCTGGCCCGGACCACCCGGTTGAAGGTCGGCACCTCGGTGGCCGTGCTCCCGGGGCGGCATCCGGTCCTGGTGGCCAAACAACTGGCATCGTTGGCGTCCCTGGCGCCGAAGCGCGTCCTTCCCGTGTTCGGCCTGCGGTCGGCCTTGCCGGCCGAGCGCGAGGTGTTCGTGGTCCCCGACGGGGAACGGGCCGCGGTGTTCGACGAGTCACTACAGGTGCTGCGCTCGGTGCTGGTCGAGGATTCGGCCAGCTACAGCGGCCGGTATTTCACCTTCAGCGGGGCCGCGGTCAAGCCCAGGCCGGACCCCCCGCTCGACCTCTGGCTGGGCGGCTCGGCGCCGCCGGCGTTCCGGCGCATCGGCGCGCTGGCCGACGGTTGGCTGGGTAGCTTCCTGACGCCGGCTGAGGCGCGGGCGGGCCGGGAGGCGATCGAACGCGCGGCTGAGCACGCGGGCCGGCAGATAGACCCCGATCACTTCGGGATCTCACTGGCCGTGGCGGACGGGTCCGACGAGTTGCCCGCCGCGCTGGCCGCGGCGGTACGGACGCGCCGTCCCGACGTCGATCCCGCCGAGCTGATCGCCGCCGGCTGGGACCAGCTGCACCGCCAGCTGGACGCCTACATCGACGCGGGACTGACCAAGTTCGTCATTCGCCCGGCGGGCGGCGCGCCGGTGGACGGCTTCCTCGATCGGTTCGTCACAGAATTGACGCCCCGGCAGAACTGAATTCGCGAGCCGGGGCATCGCGACCCTGCACAATGACTGCCATGACCGGCACACCGCTTGCCGCCGCCTCGGTCGCCGAGCTGGAGGCCCAGGGCGTCGACACCGTGGTCGGCACCGTCGTGAACCCCGCCGGGCTCACCCTGGCCAAGACCGTTCCGATCCGGCGGACGAACGCGTTCGCCGATCCCGGCCTCGG
>NZ_LZKD01000046.1:0-17545 GCF_001668695.1 Mycobacterium sp. E2497 | reverse complement strand
CGGTGAACCAGTTCCTGGCCGAGCCCGGCGCGGCCCTGCCGGACGGCTCACCGGTGCCGCACGTGCCGCCGGCCGGCAGGTGCGATTGGGCGCCCGGTTCGAAGCCCGCCGCGGGCGGGGAGGCGACCGGTCCGGGCCCGGCCGCGTGGGCCGGGTCGATGCCGGTCGGCAGGTGGGACTGGGCGCCCGGTTCGACGCCGGCCGGCGGCACGTGCGGCACCGGTGAGCCGTCCGGCAGGGCCGCGCCGGGCTCGGCCAGGAACTGGTTCACCGACGCGGCCACGTTGCGGGATTCGGTGGGCGCGCCCTGGTTGTGACTGAAGGCCTGCGCGGCGGCCATGAGGAGCTGAGTCGCCTGCGCCGGATTGCCGGCCGCCTGCTGAATGATCGGGCTCAGCTGCGAGAGCGCCGGCAGGCCCGGAAGTTCTTGAGTCGAGTTCGGTTGCGGCGCCGCCGGATCGGCTGCCGCGCTCGGGCAGAGCCCGAACGCGGCAGCCGATGCCGTGACGACAGCGGCCAAACCTTTGGACAGATTCCAAGTGGTTGCCACGGTGTGTCCTCCGGTCGTTAGGTGGTGGCGTTGGCTGTCTGGCGAACTAATCAGGGCAGGGCGGCGAGCAACGGCGCGACCGGGTTGGCCCCGGTTGCCGGTGCGGCCGGTGCGGCCGGCGCGGCGGGAGCCCCGGCCAGTGCCGGCAGGTCCTGCGGCAGGGTCATCTGCGCAGGCATGTTGACCGGCAGGTTGGGCAGGAACGCCGGCATATCGACCTTGGCCTGCGGGATCTGCGGGGCCGGCGGCGTGGCGGGGGCGGTCGGCGTCGACAGCCCCGGGATGGCCGGCAGTCCGGGAATGGGGGACGTGGCCGGGGCGGCGGGTGCCGCGGGTGCCTGCTGCGTCAGACCCGGAATCAGGCCCTGCAGCCCCTGCGTCGTTGCAGGCGCGGACGGGGTCGCCGCCTGCGGCAACCCGGGAATCGAGGGCACGCCGGCCGACGTCGCCGGTGACGTCGCGGCGGCGGACGGAACGCCCGGGAAGGTGATACCCGGAGCGGCGGGTGCGGCCGGCGGGGTCGCACCCAGGGCGGTGGCGAGGTTCTGCAGGATCTGCGGCGCGTTGGCCGCCGAACTGATCAGCTGCTGCGGAATGTTCGGAATGGGCGGGGCCGGCACCGGGTCGGCGTGGGCGATACCGCCCGTGAGTAGGGCTGCGGACGAACCGACGACGACGGCCGCTGCACGCATGTAAGTCCAGATGGTTGGCATGACTCTCCCTGGTTGTGGAAAACGGGTCCGCCGCCGAAGTTACGTTGATACTGATGGGACTCAAGTGACACGTGTGGCATTTATTTGATCGTTATTGATACGAGTGACGGCGGTGACCGACGGGCCGCGACCAGGCCTGCCGATACCGCGCGGGCCCCGGCCGTCGCTAAAGTCGGGCGGATAGACACCACCTCGGCCCCCCCGGCGGTCCCCCCGCGCCGGCGGATCGCGGGTCTGCTGCGGGCGGCTGCGCCCGCGCTGCTGGCCGCCAGCGTCGCCGCGCGGCTCGCCTGGACCTATCTGACGCCCCACGGCGCGAACTTCGTCGACCTGCACGTCTACCTCGGCGGGGCCGCCGCGATCAACCATCCCGGCACGCTGTACAGCTTCGTCTACGCCGACCAGACGCCGGACTTCCCGCTGCCGTTCACCTACCCGCCCTTCGCGGCGGTCGTCTTCTATCCGCTGAGCCTGCTGCCGTTCGGCGTGGTCGCCTTCGCGTGGCAGATCGCGACGATGGCCGCCCTGTACGCGGCGATCCGGATCAGCCAGCGGTTGATGGGCGTTGCGACCGGCGCCGATGGCCACCGCACGGCCATGGTGTGGACCGCGGTCGCGATCTGGATCGAGCCGCTGCGCAGCACCTTCGACTACGGACAGGTCAACGTGCTGCTGATGGTCGCGGTGCTGGGGGCGGCGCTGACCGCGCGCTGGTGGCTGTCGGGGCTACTGGTCGGCGTGGCGGCCGGGATCAAGCTGACGCCCGCGATCGCCGGGGTCTATCTGGTCGGCGTGCGGCGCTGGGCCGCGGCGGCCTTCTCCTTCGTGGTATTCCTCGGCACCGTCGGCGTGTCCGTCCTGGTCGTCGGCGATCAGACCCGCTACTACTTTACGAAGCTGCTGGGCGACGCGCACCGCGTGGGGCCCATCGCCACGTCGATCAATCAATCCTGGCGCGGCGGCATTTCCCGGATCCTGGGCCACGACGCCGGCTTCGGGCCGCCGGTCCTGGCCGCCATCGCGGTCACGGCGGTCCTGGCCGTCCTGGCGTGGCGGGCGCTGGAGCCCTCGGATCGGCTGGGCAAGCTGCTGGTGGTCGAACTGTTCGGGCTGCTGCTGTCCCCGATCTCCTGGAGCCATCACTGGGTGTGGGTGGTGCCGCTGATGATCTGGGCGATTCACGGGCCGCCGCGCGAGCGCCCCGGCGCCCGGATCGTGGGCGGGGGCTGGGTTGCGCTCACCATCGTCGGCGTGCCGTGGCTGCTGCTCTTCGCCCAGCCGACCATCTGGCAGGTCAGCCGGCCGTGGTATCTGGCCTGGGCCGGCCTGGCCTACATCGTGGCGGCCATGGCCACCCTCGTCTGGATCGCCGCCACCGGCCGGCGCGCCGGATTGAAGGGCTAGCCGCCGACGATCTCGTCGATGTCGCGCGCCATGGCCACGTCCTTGTCGGTGATACCGCCCTCGGAGTGCGTGACCAGAGCGAAAGTGACCGTCCGCCAACGAATGTCGATGTCCGGGTGGTGGTCCTTGCTTTCCGCGTGCTCGGCCACCCGGCGCACCGCATCGATGCCCGCGAGGAAACTCGGAAACTTGATCGAGCGGCGCAACGCGCCCTCGACACGCTCCCATCCGTTGAGATCGGGCAGTGCGGCGTCCACCTGCTCGTCCGTTAACACAGCCATGCCCCGACCGTATACCGTCTGGCCATGCCGACCCAGATCGTCGTCGCCGGCGCGATCATCCGCCGCGCCGCGGTCCTGGTGGCGCAGCGCGTCCGCCCGCCGGAGTTGGCAGGCCGCTGGGAGCTGCCCGGCGGCAAGGTGGCGCCCGGTGAGACCGAGCGGGGCGCGCTGGCGCGCGAACTCGGCGAGGAGCTGGGCCTGACGGCCGGCGACGTCGCGGTGGGCGACCGGCTGGGTGAGGACATCGCGCTGGACGGCATGACGCTGCGCGCCTACCGCGTGCGGCTGATCGGTGGTGAACCGCACGCCCGCGACCACCGGGCGGTGCGCTGGGTGACGGCCGCCGAGCTGCCGGGTGTCGACTGGGTGCCCGCAGACCGCGCCTGGGTCCCTGACCTGGTGCGGACGCTGTCCACGGCCGCCTCATAACAAGTCCACAGCCTTCCGGCAGCTGACATTCAGCGACGCAGAAGGTCGCCAAGGTGAACTTGAGATATAACGCAAACGTGAACTTGTAGTAAACGACTTGACCTGGAAGTGCGGTAGCGATCCATCGTCCCGCGGTCGCGGTGGAGGCGCCGGGCGCCTCCAGGCCCACAAAACCTCATGCTGACAAGACGATTGTTCGTTGACAGGCCGCGCGCGGCGGAGGTGCGAGACCCGTCTGCCGCGCCCGGTGCCGGCTTGCGGACGCGCGCCGGCGATACCGATGACGGGCCACTCGACACGGTCCACCGTCACGCAGCTGCGGTCGAAGCAACGGCCCGCGCACGACTCGAGGCACCACGGACGAGAAGGGGTACCTGTTGACTGTCACACCACACGTTGGTGGAGCGCTCGAGGAGTTACTGGAGCGCAGCGGGAGGTTCTTCACGCCCGGCGAGTTCTCGGCGGACCTGCGCACGGTGACGCGGCGGGGCGGCCGGGAGGCCGATGTCTTCTACCGCGACAGGTGGAGCCACGACAAGGTGGTGCGGTCGACCCACGGGGTCAACTGCACCGGCTCCTGCTCCTGGAAGATCTACGTCAAGGACGGGATCATCACCTGGGAGACCCAGCAGACCGACTATCCGTCGGTGGGCCCGGACCGCCCGGAATACGAGCCGCGCGGGTGTCCCCGCGGGGCGTCGTTCTCCTGGTACAGCTACTCGCCCACCCGGGTGCGCTACCCGTACGCCCGCGGCGTGCTGGTCGAGATGTATCGGGAGGCCAAGGCGCGCTTGGGTGACCCGGTGCTGGCCTGGGCCGACATTCAGGCCGACCCCGAGCGCCGCCGTCGCTATCAGCGGGCCCGCGGCAAGGGCGGCCTGGTCCGGGTGACCTGGGCCGAGGCCACCGAGCTGATCGCCGCCGCCCACGTGCACACCATCAAGGAATACGGCCCGGACCGGGTCGCCGGGTTCTCGCCGATCCCGGCCATGTCGATGGTGTCCTACGCCGCCGGCTCGCGGTTCTTCGAGCTGATCGGCGCCCCCATGACGTCGTTCTACGACTGGTACGCCGACCTGCCGGTGGCCTCGCCGCAGGTGTTCGGCGATCAGACCGACGTCCCCGAATCCGGGGACTGGTGGGACGCGGCGTATCTGATGATGTGGGGCTCCAACGTGCCGATCACCCGGACCCCCGACGCGCACTGGATGGCCGAGGCGCGCTACCGCGGCACGAAGGTGGTGACCATCAGCCCGGACTACGCCGACAACACCAAGTTCGCCGACGAGTGGATGCCGTGCGCGGCCGGCACCGACGGGGCGCTGGCCATGGCGATGGGCCACGTCATCCTCTCCGAATGCTATGTGCGCAAGGAGGTTCCGTTCTTCGCCGACTTCGCGCGCCGCTACACCGACCTGCCGTTCCTGATCAAGCTCGAAGAGCGCGGCGACATGCTGGTGCCGGGCAAGAATCTGACCGCGGCGGACCTGGGGGAGGCGGTCGAGAACGCGGCGCTCAAGCCGGCGGTGTTCGACGAGGCGAGCAATTCCGTTGCCGTTCCGCACGGGTCCCTGGGGTTCCGCTACGGCGAGGACGGCGTCGGAAAGTGGAATCTCGACCTCGGCGGCCTGATGCCGGCGCTGAGCGTGCGAGACCCGCACGGCGCCAACGGCGACGGCGCCACCGCGCTGGTGCACCTGGCGAGCTTCGACACGGTCAACGGCGAGGGCGCCACCATCGCCCGCGGCGTGCCGGTGCGCCGGGTCGGCAAGCACCTGGTCTGCACCGTGTTCGACCTGATGCTCGCCCAGTACGGGGTGGCACGCCCGGGGCTGCCCGGTGACTGGCCCACGGGCTACGACGACGCGACCCAGCAGAACACGCCGGCGTGGCAGGAGGCGATCACGGGTGTGTCGGCCGCGCAGGCCATTCGCGTCGCCCGCGAATTCGCCCGCAGCGCCGAGGAATCCGGCGGCCGGTCGATGATCATCATGGGCAGCGGGATCTGCCAGTGGTTCCACGGCGACGCGATCTACCGGGCGGTGCTCGCGCTGTTGATGCTGACCGGCTCGATGGGGCGCAACGGCGGGGGCTGGGCCCACTACGTCGGCCAGGAAAAGGTGCGCCCGCTCACCGGGTTTCAGACGATGGCGATGGCCACGGACTGGGTGCGCCCGCCGCGACAGGTGCCGGGTGCCTCCTACTGGTACGCGCACACCGACCAGTGGCGCTACGACGGCTACGGGGCCGACAAGCTGGCCAGCCCCCTGGGCCGGGGCCGGTTCGCGGGCAAGCACACCATGGACCTGCTGGCCTCGGCGACGGCGATGGGCTGGAGCCCGTTCTATCCGCAGTTCGACCGGTCCAGCCTGGACGTCGCCGACGAGGCCCGCGCCGCCGGGCGCGACGTCGCCGACTACGTCGCCGAGCAGCTCCGCGACCGCAAACTCAAGCTCTCCGTCACCGACCCCGACAATCCGGTCAACTGGCCGCGGGTGCTGACGGTGTGGCGGGCCAACCTGATCGGATCGTCGGGCAAGGGCGGCGAGTACTTCCTGCGCCACCTGCTCGGCACCGATTCCAACGTCCAGGCCGAGCCGCCGGCCGACGGGATACCCCCCGCCGACGTGGTGTGCCAGGGCGGCATCCCCGAGGGCAAGCTCGACCTGATGATGTCGATCGACTTCCGGATGACCTCCACGACCCTGGTGTCGGACATCGTGCTGCCGGCGGCGACCTGGTACGAGAAGGCCGACATCTCCAGCACCGACATGCACCCGTACGTGCACGCGTTCAGCGCCGCGACCGATCCGCCCTGGGAAACCCGTTCGGATTTCGAGGCTTTCGGTGCGATCGCGCGTGCCTTCAGCGGTTTGGCCAAGCGGCACCTGGGCACGCGCAGCGACGTGGTCCTCACCGCGCTGCAGCACGACACGCCGGACGCGATGGCCTATCCGGACGGCACGGAAGAGGACTGGTTGCACACTGGCGCGACACCGGTGCCCGGGCGGACGATGCCCAAAATCACGGTGGTGGAACGCGATTACGGCGCCATCTATGACAAGTGGCAGACCCTGGGCCCGCTGGTCGACACGTTCGGGGTGACCACCAAGGGCATCACGGTGCATCCGTTCCGGGAGGTCGAGGAGCTGGCGGCCAAGTTCGGCGTGATGAATTCCGGTGCGGCGGCCGGGCGTCCGGCCATCACCACCGCCGCGCGGATGGCCGACGTGCTGCTGCTGTTGTCCGGAACCACCAACGGCCGGCTCGCCGTCGAGGGCTTCCGCGAGCTGGAGAAGCGGACGGGCCAGCGGCTGGCCCACCTCGCCGAGGGCAGTGAAGAGCGGCGCATCAGCTATGCCGACACCCAGGCGCGTCCGGTCCCGGTGATCACCAGCCCCGAGTGGTCGGGCAGCGAAACCGGCGGGCGCCGCTACGCGCCGTTCACCATCAACATCGAGAACCTCAAGCCGTTCCACACGCTCACCGGACGGATGCATTTCTACCTGGCCCACGACTGGGTCGAGGAGCTCGGCGAGCACCTGCCGGTGTTCCGCCCGCCGCTGGACATGACGCGGCTGTTCGGCCAGCCGGAGCTCGGCCCCACCCCGGACGGTAACGGCGGAATCGGTCTGACGGTCCGGTATTTGACGCCGCACTCGAAGTGGTCGTTCCACTCCACCTACCAGGACAACCTCTACATGCTGTCGCTGTCCCGGGGCGGCCCGACGATGTGGATGAGCCCCGGCGACGCGGCCAAACTCCAAGTCCGTGACAACGATTGGGTCGAGGCGGTCAACGCCAACGGCATCTACGTGTGCCGGGCCATCGTCAGCCACCGCATGCCCGACGGGGTGGTGTACGTCTACCACGTGCAGGAGCGCACGGTCGACACCCCCCGCACCGAGACCAACAACAAGCGCGGCGGCAACCACAACGCGCTGACCCGCGTCCGCATCAAGCCCAGCCACCTCGCCGGGGGCTACGGCCAGCACGCGTTCGCCTTCAACTACATGGGACCGACCGGCAACCAGCGCGACGAGGTCACCGTGGTGCGCCGTCGCAGCCAGGAGGTGACGTACTGACATGAAGGTAATGGCGCAGCTGGCGATGGTGATGAACCTCGACAAGTGCATCGGCTGCCACACCTGCTCGGTCACCTGCAAGCAGGCGTGGACCAACCGGTCCGGCACCGAGTACGTGTGGTTCAACAACGTCGAAACCCGGCCCGGGCAAGGCTATCCGCGCACCTACGAGGACCAGGAGCGGTGGCGCGGCGGTTGGATACGCGACAAGAAGGGGCGGCTGCGGCTGCGCGACGGCGGCCGCATCCACAAGTTGTTGCGCATCTTCGCCAACCCCCGGCTGCCGATCATCGACGACTACTACGAGCCGTGGACCTACGACTACGAGAACCTGACCACCGCCCCCGCGGGCGACACGTTCCCCACCGCCGCGCCCAAGAGCCTGCTGTCCGGCGAGCCCATGAAGATCTCCTGGGGACCGAACTGGGACGACAACCTGGCCGGCTCACCGGAGATTCTGTCCGGCGACCCGATCCTGAAGAAGGTCAACGAGGACGTCAAACTCGCGCTCGAAGAGACCTTCATGTTCTACCTGCCCCGCATCTGCGAGCACTGCCTCAACCCCTCGTGCGTGGCGTCGTGCCCGTCGGGCGCGATGTACAAGCGCAGCGAGGACGGCATCGTGCTGGTCGACCAGGACCGCTGCCGCGGCTGGCGGATGTGCGTCTCCGGATGTCCTTACAAGAAGGTCTATTTCAATCACAAGACCGGAAAAGCCGAAAAGTGCACGCTGTGCTATCCGCGGATGGAGGTCGGGTTGCCGACCATCTGCTCGGAGACCTGCGTGGGGCGGCTGCGGTATTTGGGCCTGGTCCTCTACGACGTCGATCGGGTGCTGGAGGCGGCCTCGGTGGAGAACGAAACCGACCTCTACGAAGCGCAGCGCCGAATCCTGTTGGACCCGAACGATCCCGACGTGATCGCCGCCGCGCGGGCGGAGGGCATCTCCGACGAGTGGATCGAGGCCGCGCAGCGCTCGCCGGTGTACGCGTTGATCAATCACTACAAGGTCGCGCTGCCCCTGCACCCGGAATACCGCACCATGCCGATGGTCTGGTACATCCCGCCCCTGTCACCGGTCGTCGACGCGGTGAGCCGCGACGGTCACGACGGGGAAGAGCTGGGCAACCTGTTCGGCGCGCTGGACGCGTTGCGCATCCCCATGCAGTACCTGGCGGAACTGTTCACCGCCGGTGACACCGCCGTGGTCGAGGGCGTGCTGCGACGGCTGGCGGCGATGCGCTCCTACATGCGTGACATCAACCTCGGGCGCGAGACCCAGCCGCACATACCGCATTCCGTCGGGATGACCGAGGAGCAGATGTACGAGATGTACCGGCTGCTCGCCATCGCGAAATATGAAGAGCGGTATGTCATTCCGACCGCGTTCGCCCCGCAGGCCCGTGACCTCGAGGACATGGGTTGCTCGTTGACGGGCGACGGTGGCCCGGGCATGTACGAGTCGGGCGAGCCGGTCCCCGTCTCCGTCGAGACGTTCCACGCGCTCAAGCGGCCCGGCGGCAAGGCGGCCGCCGACGGCAACGGCCGGCGGCGGGTGAACCTGCTCAACTGGGACGGGCGCCAGGTACCCGCCGGCATGTTTCCCGAAGAGCAGAAGAGGTGAAGCTGCTCACCGGCCGCCGCGGGCGGGCCGACACCCTGCAGGACCGACTGGTGTGGCAGTCGGCGTCGTTGCTGTTGGCTTACCCCGACGACGAGCTGCCGGCTCGGCTCAACACCGTCGGGGAGCTGCTCGCTCACCTCAACGGGCCCGCGGCGGAGCTGCTCGGCCAGACCGTGGCCGCGCTGCGCGCCCGCGAGCCGATGGCCGCGGCGATGGACTACGTCGCGACGTTCGACATGCGGCGCCACTGCACGATGTACCTGACGTACTGGACCGCCGGGGATACCCGCAACCGTGGCCGGGAGATGCTGGAGTTCGCCACCGCCTACCGGCAATCGGGGGTGGCGCCGCCGCGCGCCGAGGCGCCCGATCACCTGCCCGTCGTGCTCGAGTTCGCCGCCACCGTCGACCCCGAGGTGGGGCGGCGGCTGCTGACCGCGCACCGGGTCCCCATCGACGTGCTGCGCGGCGCCCTCGCCGACGCGAAGTCGCCCTACGAGCCCAGCGTGGCGGCGGTGTGCGCGACGCTGCCCGCCGCGACCGACTCCGACGTGCGCCGCGCTGAGCGCCTGGCGAAGGCCGGGCCGCCCGCGGAAGCCGTTGGGCTGCAACCCTTTGACTTGACGGTACCGCCCCGACGCGAAGGAGGAGCGCGGAGTGTTTAGCAACGTACTGTTCTGGGATATCGCGCCGTACGTCACCCTGACGGTGTTGATCGTCGGCACCTGGTGGCGCTACCGCTACGACAAGTTCGGCTGGACCTCCCGCTCCTCGCAGATCTACGAGTCGCGGCTGCTGCGGATCGCCAGCCCGATGTTTCACTTCGGCATCCTCGCGGTTTTCGCCGGGCACGTGATGGGCTTGTTCATCCCGCCGCGGGTGACGCACATGTTGAAGCTGAGCGACCACGCCTATCACCTGCAGGCGGTCATCGCCGGATCACTGGCGGGCTTTGCGGCCCTGGCCGGAATCGGGCTGCTGATCTACCGGCGGTTCACCCGCCCGGCGGTGTCCATGGCGACCACGCGCAGCGACAAGGTGATGTATGTGGTGCTGGTGCTGGCCATCGTGGTGGGCCTGTACTGCGACCTGATCGGCACCGGCCCGCACGGCGGCGAGTTCCATTACCGCTACACGGTCGGCCTGTGGTTCCGCCGGATCTGGATCCTGCAACCGCACGGCGAAGTGATGATCAACGCGCCGCTGGACTACCAGCTGCACGCGCTGATCGGCATGGTGCTGTTCACGCTGCTGCCGTTCACCCGGCTGGTGCACGTCTTGAGCGCGCCTGTCGCCTACCTGTTCCGGCCCTACATCGTCTACCGCAGCCGCGACGAGGCCGGACAGGGCGAACTGGTTGGCGCGGCGCCCCGCCGAAGGGGCTGGTAGGCGGGCCGGCCGCCGGGTGTGCGCTGCGGGCTTTCCGGGTGCGCTCAGGGCGGCGACACGCCGCGGCGGGCCGCCCCCGACGCACACCGGACCGGGCGCTCGCCCGCCTGCCAGTTCGCTTTGTCATGCCCCCCGCTGCCACAATCACCGACGTGCCATTCCGTAACGTCGCCATCGTCGCCCACGTCGACCACGGCAAAACGACCCTGGTGGACGCGATGCTGCGGCAGTCGGGGGCGCTGCACCACCGCGGCGACGACACCCAGGAACGCATCTTGGACAGCGGTGACCTCGAAAAAGAAAAGGGCATCACCATCCTGGCCAAGAACACCGCCGTGCATCGCCACAACCCGGACGGAACGGTGACGGTCATCAACGTGATCGACACTCCCGGGCACGCCGACTTCGGCGGGGAGGTGGAGCGCGGCCTGTCCATGGTGGACGGGGTGTTGCTGCTGGTCGACGCGTCCGAGGGGCCGTTGCCGCAGACGCGGTTCGTGCTGCGCAAGGCGCTGGCCGCGCACCTGCCGGTGATTCTCGTCGTCAACAAGACCGACCGGCCCGACGCGCGCATCGCCGAGGTGGTGGAGGCCAGCCACGACCTGCTGCTCGACGTCGCCTCCGACCTCGACGACGAGGCAGCCAAGGCGGCCGAGCACGCGCTGGGCCTGCCGACGCTGTACGCGTCCGGCCGGGCCGGCATTGCGAGCACCGAACAGCCCGCCAACGGCGAGGTGCCTTCTGGCGACAACCTGGACCCGTTGTTCGACGTGCTGATGGAGCACATCCCGGCGCCGTCCGGTGACGCCGAGGCGCCGCTACAGGCGTTGGTGACCAACCTCGACGCGTCGGCGTTTCTCGGCCGGCTCGCGCTGATCCGCATCTACAACGGCAAACTGCGCAAGGGCCAGCAGGTCGCCTGGATGCGGGAGGTCGACGGCCTGCCCGTGATCACCAGCGCCAAGATCACCGAACTGCTCGCCACCGAGGGTGTCGAGCGCAGCCCCACCGACGAGGCCGTGGCCGGCGACATCGTGGCGGTCGCCGGCCTGCCCGAGATCATGATCGGCGACACCCTGGCCGACCCCGAACACGCCCACGCGCTGCCGCGGATCACCGTCGACGAGCCCGCGATCTCGGTGACGATCGGCACCAACACGTCGCCGCTGGCGGGCAAGGTATCGGGCCACAAGCTGACCGCGCGGATGGTGCGCGGCCGGCTCGACCAGGAGCTGGTGGGCAACGTGTCGATCCGGGTCGTCGACATCGGCCGGCCCGACGCGTGGGAGGTGCAGGGCCGCGGCGAGCTCGCCCTGGCGGTGCTGGTCGAGCAGATGCGCCGCGAGGGTTTCGAGCTCACCGTCGGCAAGCCGCAGGTGGTGACCCGCACGATCGACGGCAAGCTGCATGAGCCGTTCGAGGCGATGACCATCGACTGCCCGGAAGAGTTCGTCGGCGCGATCACCCAGCTGATGGCCGCCCGCAAGGGCCGCATGGAGGAGATGACCAACCACGCCGCAGGCTGGGTCCGGATGGATTTCATCGTGCCCAGCCGCGGCCTGATCGGGTTCCGCACCGATTTCCTGACCATCACGCGCGGCACCGGGATCGCCAACGCCGTGTTCGACGGTTACCGGCCGTGGGCGGGGGAGATCCGGGCCCGCCACACCGGTTCGCTGGTCTCCGATCGCGCCGGCACCATCACGCCGTTCGCGCTGATTCAGCTTGCCGACCGGGGCCAGTTCTTCGTCGAACCCGGCCAGGACACCTACGAGGGCATGGTCGTCGGAATCAACCCGCGCGCAGAGGATCTCGACATCAACGTCACCCGGGAGAAGAAGCTCACCAACATGCGGTCGTCGACGGCGGACGTCATCGAGACCCTGGCCAAGCCGCTCGAGCTCGACCTGGAACAGGCCATGGAGTTCTGCGCGCAGGACGAATGCGTCGAGGTGACCCCGGAGATCGTCCGCGTGCGCAAGGTGGAGCTGGATGCCACGACCCGGGGGCGCAGCCGGGCGCGGGCCAAGGCGCGGGGTTAACCGCGCGTGCTCGGGCGGGCCGTTGGGGGGCTGCTCGTTACCCTGATCGGCATGCCGAGACGAGTACGCCGTTTCTTCGTGACGGTCGGCGTGGTCGTCTCGCTGGCCGGGCTGGCGCTGGCGGCGTGCACGGTCAACCCCCCGCCGGCGCCGCAGAGCACCGACACTCCGCACAACTCGCCACCGCCGCCGCCGCGGCCCACCCAGATCATCATGGGCATCGACTCGATCGGCGCCGGCTTCAATCCGCACCTGTTGTCCGATCTGTCGCCGGTGAACGCGGCGATCAGCGCGCTCGTGCTGCCCAGCGCGTTCCGGCCGGTGCCCGACCCCGGCACCCCGACCGGCTCGCGCTGGGAAATGGACCCGACCCTGCTGGAGGCCGCCGAAGTCACCAACGAGAACCCCTTCACGGTGACCTACAAGATCCGGCCGGAGGCGCAGTGGACCGACAACGCGCCGATCGGCGCCGACGACTTCTGGTACCTGTGGCGGCAGATGGTCAGCCAGCCCGGCGTCGTCGATCCGGCCGGCTACGACCTCATCACCGGCGTGCAGTCGCTGGAGGGCGGCAAGCAGGCGGTGGTCACCTTCGCCCAGCCGTATCCGTCCTGGAAAGAGTTGTTCAGCAACATCCTTCCGGCGCACATCGTCAAGGATGTGCCGGGCGGGTTCGCGGCCGGGTTGGCCCGCGCGCTCCCGGTCACCGGCGGCCAATTCCGGGTGGAGAGCATCGATCCGCAGCGCGACGAGATCCTGCTGGCCCGCAACGACCGCTACTGGGGAACACCGGCCAAACCCGCGCTCATTCTCTTCCGGCGGGCGGGCGCGCCGGCGGCGCTGGCCGATTCGGTCCGCAACGGCGACACCCAGGTGGCCCAGGTGCACGGCGGGTCGGCGGCCTTCGCGCAGTTGTCTGCCATCCCCGACGTGCGCACCGCCCGCATCGTGACGCCCCGGGTGATGCAGCTGACGTTGCGCGCCAACGAGCCCAAGCTGTCCGACGCCCAGGTCCGCAAGGCGGTCCTCGGGCTGCTCGACGTCGACCTGCTGGCGGCGGTGGGCGCGGGCAGTGACAACACGGTCACACTGGACCAGGCCCAGGTGCGGGCGCCCAGCGATCCCGGCTACGAGCCGACCGCACCGCCCGCGATGACGACGCCGGCGGCGCTGGGGTTGCTGGAGGGCTCGGGCTACAAGGTGGAGGGCAACGCTTCGGCTTCAGCGGGGTCGCCGGCGCCGACACCGGCGAACAGCGGCCCGCCGGAGGTCATCCGCGGCCGCATCAGCAAGGACGGCCAGCAGCTGTCGCTGGTCATCGGCGTGGCGGCCAACGACCCGACCTCCGTCGCGGTCGCCAACACCGCGGCCGACCAGTTGCGCAACGTCGGCATCGCCGCCAGCGTGCTGGCGCTGGACCCGGTGACGCTGTATCGCGACGCGCTGAACAACAACCAGGTGGACGCGATCATCGGCTGGCACCAGGCGGGTGGGAACCTGGCGACGCGGTTGGCGTCGCGGTACGGCTGCCCGGCGCTGCAGGCGACGCAGGTGCCGACGCCCACGGGGCCGACGAGCACCTCGGCCGGACCCAAGACCACCGGGCCGGGAACCTCGGCCACCACGCCGACGTCGACCCCGCCCAGCCGCCCGGCGGACCCCAACGCGTTGGTGCAGGCGCCGTCGAACCTCACCGGGATCTGCGATCGCAGCGTGCAGTCGAACATCGACGCCGCGCTCAACGGCACCAAGAACATCAACGACGTGATCACCGCGGTCGAGCCGCGACTGTGGAACATGTCCACCGTGCTGCCGATCCTGCAGGACACCACGATCGTGGCGGCCGGCCCGAGCGTGCAAAACGTCAGTCTCACGGGCGCGGTGCCGGTCGGCATCGTCGGCGACGCCGGCCAGTGGATCAAGACGGGCCCCTGAGCGGTCCCCGTCGGCCCGCTATTCGAAGGTGGCGCTCGCCCGTCGCGGCGGTATCACGGTGTCGACGATGAGCGCCAGCTCGCGGCGGTTCGGCGGCGACCCGGTCAGCAGGAAATGCTGATTGATCAGCGCCGGGCCGATGCGCGCGGTCAGCGGGGTGATCATCTCCGGATCCAGGTCGCCCTCCGCGACGGCGGCCTGCAGGATCGATTCGACGATCTGCAGGCGGGGCGCCACCACGGCGTCGGCGAAGATGGCGCGCATCTCGGGTTCGTGCAGCAGCTGGTTCACGGTCGCCATTCCGGGAAAGGCGGTCTTGCCGGCGCACACGTCGCGGTGGGCGGTGAACACCGTCAGCAGGTTCTCCCGGGCCGAACGACCCGGGCGGGCCTCGGGCAAGGGGGGCAGGGTGTGGACCAGCGCGGCGTGCACCAGCTCGCACTTGGTGGTCCAGCGCCGGTACAGGGCCGCCTTGCCGGTCTGGGCGCGCGCCGCGATGCCCTCCATCGTCAGCCCGCCGTAGCCGACTTCGGCGAGTTCGGCCAGGGTGGCCTCGTAGAGCGCCCGTTCGAGGACCTCGCCCCGTCGGCGGCTCCGGCTGCCGGCCGGGGCGGTCTGGGTGAGCTGCGGCATCCCTCGATAGTAGCCGTATGCGTTCCTATCGGCTGCGACGAGACCGCTGACCGGCCGGGGGGTACTGTGCGTCCATGCCTGAGACTCCACGGCTGCTGTTCGTCCACGCCCATCCTGACGACGAGAGCCTCAGCAACGGCGCCACCATCGCCCACTACACCGCGCGCGGGGCGGAGGTCCGCGTCGTCACCTGCACGCTCGGCGAGGAGGGCGAAATCATCGGCGATCGCTGGGCCGAACTGGCCGTCGATCGCGCGGATCAGTTGGGGGGCTACCGCATTGGCGAGCTCACCGAGGCGCTGCGCGCGCTGGGCGTGGGCGCGCCCCACTACCTGGGCGGCGCGGGGCGCTGGCGCGACTCGGGCATGCAGGGCACACCCGGGCGGCGGCGCCGGCGGTTCATCGACGCCGACGAGCGGGAGGCCGTCGGCGCGCTGGTGGCCGTCATTCGCGAGCAGCGCCCCCACGTGGTCGTGACCTACGACCCCGGTGGCGGCTACGGCCACCCCGACCACGTCCACACCCACACCGTCACCACCGCCGCCGTGGCGGCCGCCGGCTCCGGCGACTTCCCCGGCGAGCCGTGGACCGTGCCGAAGTTCTACTGGTCGGTGTTCGCGACGCGCGCCTTCATGGCGGGCCTGCACGCCCTGGGCGACGAGGATCTGCTGCCGGAGTGGAGCATTGCGCCGGAGGAAGAGTTCGGCTTCGGGTATGCGGACGCCGACATCGACGCCGTCGTCGAACCCGCCCCTCAGGCGTGGGCGGCGAAGAGGGCGGCGCTCGCCGCGCACGCCACCCAGGTGGTCGTCGGGCCCACCGGCCGGGCCTGCGCCCTGTCGAACAACATGGCGCTGCCGATCCTGGCCGAGGAACACTACGTGCTGGCCGCCGGCACGGCGGGGGAGCGCGACGAGCGCGGCTGGGAAACAGATCTGCTTGCGGGGCTTGGTTTCACCGCGGCCGGCACGCGGTAGGCTTGCCAATCAGGCAGCCACGGAAGGATTTCGCATGGACCCCGACCTGGACCCTAATCAGCAGCATTGGCAGGACCGACTCGACAGCCTGCAGTGGGTGATCGGCTCGATACTCTCCAACATCGACAGCGTTCCGACCTGACCGCAACCGAGCCGCGCGCCGCGTCCCTCGAGGACGCCGGCGCGACCGACCCCGCGATCCGGTTCGTCGTCCTGGCGCTGCTCGCCGTCGACGGGGTCCTCTCCGCACTGGCCGGGGCCCTGTTGCTGCCTTCCTACATCGGGGCGGTCCCGTTTCCCATCAGCGGCCTGATCTCCGGCCTGGTCAACGCCGCGCTGGTGTGGGCCGCCGGGCGGTGGACCACGTCGTCGCGGCTGGCCGCGCTGCCGTTGTGGACGTGGCTGTTCACGGTGGCGGTGATCAGCATGGGCGGCCCGGCCGACGACGTCATCCTGGGGGGTCGCGGCCTGATGGCCTATGGGGCCCTGCTGCTGATCGTGCTCGGTGTCGGGCCGCCGTTCTGGGTGTTGTGGCGACGCGGCCACCGGCACTGACGTTCTCGCCGGCACGGGGGCCGGGACGTCCCCGCTCGGCGGTATGGCCCTGCCGCTACTGTTGACTGTTGCGCAGACGGGGCCCGGACGGGTCGGAAGAAAATTTCACATGTTGGGACACGCGGATGAATTTCGATCGTGGGGAAGTTACACGAAGGTGCCGCTGACTCCGGGTGAGGAGCCTACCGCTCTTCCTATTCCTGTGATTCCCCCGAAGACCAACGCGTCGGCGCTTCGGCGGGTGTTGCGCCGCGCTCGAGACGGTGTCGCGCTCAATGTCGATGAGGCGGCCGTTGCGATGACCGCGCGGGGCGAGGACCTCGCGGATCTGTGCGCCAGCGCCGCGCGGGTACGCGACGCCGGATTGACGTCGGCGGGCCGGCGCGGCCCGGGCGGCGGGTTGCCCATCACCTATTCGCGCAAGGTGTTCGTCCCGGTCACCCACCTGTGCCGCGACACGTGTCACTACTGCACCTTCGTCACCGTGCCCGGCAAGCTGCGCGCGCAGGGGGCGGGCATGTATCTCGAGCCCGACGAGATCCTCGACATCGCCCGCCGCGGCGCCGAACTCGGTTGCAAGGAAGCGCTTTTCACACTCGGTGACCGGCCCGAGGATCGGTGGCCGGAAGCGGGAGAATGGCTCGGCGAACGGGGATATGACTCCACGCTGTCCTACGTGCGGGCCATGGCCATCCGGGTGCTCGAAGAGACCGGACTGCTGCCGCACCTGAACCCCGGCGTGATGAGTTGGTCGGAGATGGCCCGGCTGAAGCCGGTGGCGCCGTCAATGGGCATGATGCTCGAGACGACCTCGCGGCGGCTGTTCGAAACGAAAGGTCTTGCGCACTACGGCAGTCCGGACAAAGACCCGGCGGTACGGCTGCGCACGCTCACCGACGCGGGCCGGCTGTCGATTCCGTTCACCACC
>NZ_LZKD01000045.1:0-776 GCF_001668695.1 Mycobacterium sp. E2497 | reverse complement strand
AATCGACGTCCAGACGGCCGAAATATGTCAATATCGTTGACATGGCCCTCGCCGAAGACGCCCCGCTCGGTTACCTGCTCTATCGGGTGGCGAGCCTGCTGCGACCGGAGGTGTCCGCGGTGTTGGGCCCGCTCGGTCTGACGCTGCCCGAATTCGTCTGCCTGCGCATGCTTTCGATGTTTCCCGGGACGTCGAGCGCCGAGCTGTCCCGGCAGGCTGGGGTCACCCCGCAGGCGATGAACACCGTGCTGCGCAAGCTGGAAGACATTGGCGCCGTGGCGCGTCCGACATCGGTGTCCAGCGGCCGCGCCCTACCCGCCACGCTGACCGGGCAGGGCCGGGCCCTGCTGAAGCGCGCGGAAGGCGCGGTGCGGAACGCCGATGCCCGCATCCTGGCGAAGCTGACCGAGCCTCAGCAGCGCGAGTTCAAGCGGATGCTCGACAAGCTCGGGTCCGACTGAGCGGCAACTAAGCCGTCTGGATGCGGGCCCAGGGCCGGGCCTCTTCCAGTTCGTAGGCCAGCTCGAGCAGCAGCGCCTCCTGCCCGACGTCGGCCGAGAACATCATGCCGACCGGCATGCCGTCGTCGGACTGCGCCAACGGAAGTGAGATCGCCGGCTCGCCGGTGACGTTCTGCAGCGGGGTGAAAGACACCCAGTCGATCAGCCGCTCGATGACCTGGTGGTAGTCGGTGGGTGCCAGGTAACCGAGCGGGGCGTCTTCGGCGAGGGCCATGTCAACGATATTGACATATTTCGGCCGTCTGGACGTCGATT
>NZ_LZKD01000044.1:0-2431 GCF_001668695.1 Mycobacterium sp. E2497 | reverse complement strand
ACCTCGACGACGCCGATCGCTTCACGACGGTCGGGATGGAACCGGACGCCGTCGAGCAGGGGTTCGACATGCTCGGCATCATCGCGCCCTCCGTGGCGAGTGACGCCGCGTTCCGCTCGTGGTGGGACATGGCCGGCAACCGGGCCGCATCGCCGAGCATGGCGCGCGCCTTCATCAACAGGATCCGGGAGGGCGATGTCCGCGACCGGCTCCCCCGCGTCGCCGTGCCGACACTGATCCTGCATCGCGACAACCCCGACTTCAGCCCCGTCGGGCACGCACACTATCTGGCTGAACACATCCCTGGGTCACGCCTGGTCGAACTGCCGGGCCGGGACGCCCTGTACTGGGTCGGCGACACCGCCCCCGTCCTCGATGAGATCGAGGAATTCATCACCGGCGTGCGCGGCGTCTCCGACGCCGAACGCCTGCTCACCACGATCGTGTTCACCGACATCGTCGGCTCCACCGAGCGAGCCGCGCTGCTCGGCGACCACCGGTGGCGAGACCTGCTCGACAACCACGACACCCTCGTGCGCCACGAGCTGCAGCGGTTCGGCGGGCGTGAAGTCAACACGGCCGGCGACGGATTCGTCGCGACCTTCACCAGCCCGAGCGCCGCCATCGCCTGCGCCGACTCCATCACCGACGCGGTGCGTGTGCTCGGTATCGAGGTGCGGGTGGGCATTCACGCGGGCGAGGTGGAGGTGCGCGGCAACGACGTCGCCGGCATGGCGGTGCATATCGGCGCGCGGGTGGCGGCACTGGCCGGACCCGGCGAAGTGCTGGTGTCGTCCACGGTGCGTGACATCGTCACCGGCTCCCGGCACCGTTTCGGCGACCGCGGCGAGGCCGCCCTCAGGGGCGTGCCGGGCCAGTGGAGGCTGTACTCGCTGCAGCGCGAGCACGCGATCGTCCGGCGGTAGCCGCGCTCCGGTCGGCTAGCCTGTTCAATGGCTGCCATCGGGGCTCAGCGGACTTCGGTCTCCTGGGCTTGCCGGCCGGGTTCCGGCGCGCGGCTTGGTTTTTCACGCGAAGGAGTACGCATGACCGATGTGCACGTTTCGCTGCCTCCGGCACTGCGGCGGGCGCTGGAGCTGCTCGCGGATCCGCCGGCGGACCCCGACGTCAGCAAGGGGTACCTCGATCTGCTCGGCGGCGAATCCGCCGGCGGCGGCGACGTCGCAAAGAACACCGGGCCGATCCAGGCGGCCTGGGCGTCACCGATCGGGTCGATGCTCTACGACAACGCCCAGGCCCTGTCGCGCCGATTGATCAGCGCCTGGCAAACCCCTCTCGAGTGGCTGAACATCCCCCCGGGCGGTGTCGCGCTGGACGTCGGGTCGGGCCCGGGCAACGTCACCGCGTCGCTGGCGCGCGCGGCCGGCCCGGACGGGCTGGCCCTGGGCGTCGACATCTCCGAGGCCATGCTCGCGCGCGCCGTCCGCAACGAGGCGGGGCCGCAGGTCGGCTTCATCAAGGCCGACGCCCAACGACTTCCGCTGCGCGACAGCACGGTCGACGCCGTCGTCTCGGCGGCCGTGTTGCAGCTGGTTCCGAACCCGGCGGCGGCCCTGGGCGAGATGGCGCGGGTGCTGCGGCCGGGTGGCAGGCTGGCCGTCATGGTGCCCACCGTCGGCCCGGCCGCCCGGTTCTTCCAGAAGCTGCCCAACGTCGGGGCGCACGTCTTCGACGACGACGAGATCGCCGACATTCTGGAAGATCACGGGTTCGTCAGCGTGCGGGTGAAGAACTTCGGCACCGTGCAGTGGGTGCGCGGTAAGAACGGCTGACTCAGCCGCTCCCTCCCTAGTCGGGCGCTTGGGCGACCATGGCGAGCCGGTCCATGGATTCGCGCAACATCTCCGGCGTCGTCGCGCGGGCACGCTCGAGGCGAGTCGGGTCGGCCAGCGCGGTCCAATCGTAGGTGTGGGTCACCGTGGTGAGTTCGGCGTTCACGGGGCTGAGCTCCCAGCGCCACAGGTGACCTGGCGGCTGCTTCCTTGGTTCGGCTGGACACCAGGCGATCTTGCTGCCTTCGACGAATTCCACGACGTGGTTCTCCCGTACCGCCCCATTCGTCAGTGTCGTCTTGAACACGTCGCCGACCGCGCGGACCCGCTGACCTGGAGCGGCCGACGCGAGATTGTTGTTCCCGTCCCAGCTCGGCTGGCGGGCGGGATCGGCGATCAGATCGAAGATCCGCGCGGCGCTGGCCGCGATGACGCGAGTGGCGCTCACGACGCCTTCGATTTCCATGTCAGGCATGTCGCTATCCAAACACGCCGACCGCCGGCCCCGCCTCGCCCCCGAGGTGACCTTAGGCCGAAGCATTGGGGACCTTCGGCCGTCGAAGGCGGGGCCGGCGCGGTGCGAACGTAGGGGTGCCGGGGCAACCCGGTGGTCTGCCCGAAGTGCAGCAAGCCCATTT
>NZ_LZKD01000043.1:0-15967 GCF_001668695.1 Mycobacterium sp. E2497 | reverse complement strand
CGTGGCGGTGCGGGTCTGGCACGAGGCGGTGCGGCTCGGCGACACCCGCGCGGCCGATCCGCTGGCCCGCCTTTGCGACGAAATCGACTGCACCGCAGGTAAACTCGCGCTCGCACATGCGCAGGCGCTGGCGGCCGGCGACAACGCGGCGCTGCTGGCGGTCTCGGACGGCCTAGCGGCCGTGGGGATGCGCGCGGCGGCGGCCGACGCCGCCGCGCAGGCGCGGCGGCCAAAAGCCCTGACCCGCTGAGAGTCACATCAGCGGCGGTCCGGTTGTGCTACGGGCGGAGTCGATCCCACCGTGGACCTTGGGCATTGCGATGGTCTGGATCAGCACCAAAAAAGCAGACGCCCCCGGCCCGCGCCGGGGGCGTCTACCTCAGCGATCACACCGAGGGGCATTGCTCTATCGGCCAGCCTCGGTGACCAGTCGGCCGTTTTCGGGCGTCGAGGACGCTCAAGGAAGGGCTGGGTTGTGATCACTTCCCGTATTGGCGGACTCTTTCGTGCCCAGCATGGGGTGCTGCTTCGCCGGGGCCGGCGCTGATGGACCCGACTGCGAAATTTGAACGCCGGGATTTGGCTGCGGTGCAGGATCGGCAGTAGCAGCAGGTGCCAATGCCAGTCCAGCCGCGACTACGAGAGTGCTGGTCACGATGGTTTTCTTGAAACTCATGCGCTCAGTGTACATTGCTGGCCCGGCCAACAACCCGACAATAAGCTTGACGGCGCGATCTGCGCCCACCGCACGCCGCCCTCGTCCCCATTTTGTCTGCCAAATGCAATTGGATCGGCACCACTTTCCCCAGCAAAACCGGTGTGAACCATCCGGCGATTCTGGAATCTTTCTATTTAAGCCCTCAGTTATCGGCTGGTTTGTTGCGTTGCCGCCACGGCAAAGGACTTTGGTCCCTATCCGCCGCACACGTGAATGTGGTCGGCTCGAATGAGAGGAGGGGTTATGAACATCAAATTCGTCGCCACCACAGGTCTTATCGCCACGACGGCGTTTGCTCAGTCAGTCCTGGCTGCACCATCGGCGATCGCCGACCAATGCACCGAACCCAACTGTTACGCGGCCATAGCTGCCACGGGCGACCTCGGGTGGGCCTGGTGGGCACGGAACTACCCAACGCAGGACGCGGCGAACGCGGTGGCGATAAATGGGTGCAATTCAAAAGGCCCCGGTTGTCACATAGTGATTACGACTGGCGGACCCGGCGCCCCCCTCTGCATCGCGCTCGCGAGTGACGGCACCACCGGAGTGGGACCGACAGCAGACGCCGCGAACCAGGACGCGATGAGGGCGGGCGGACTGAAATGGGAATCAGCCTGCAATACGTAAACGGAATCTAGTTAGCCGGCTCCGTACACCCGCGCGACAGTTTCCAACATTGACTATCGCTTAGGAGCAGGCGGGGTCGTCATGATTTTCCAAACACCGTATTGGAGGATCAGAAACGAACGCCACGCGAATTCTCGCCTAGCCGTCGCCCTCGGCGCCGCGGCCGTCGCCGCCCCATCGCCCGCGTCCGCTTTCGAAATGAGCGGTCACTACGCCCTGACGCGTACTCCTACGCCGGTCTCGGCAAGTTAGCCACAAGGCGCGTAACAGATTTGGGCTAGTCGCGCCGACGCGCAACCAGTACTTGCCGTCATGCCAGAAGTCGATCGACCAGCCCAGACGGGCGCTGAGCTGACGGTGATCCATCGCTCGGCCACGAATCACCTTTGCTGCATCGGACTAACCGGCGAGGTAGCCGCGCAGCATGGCCACCGCGGCGGTGATGTTGGCGACCGGGACGCTCTCGTCGCGCTTGTGTGCCAGGTTCGGGTCGCCCGGCCCGAAGTTGACCGCCGGGATGCCCAGCGCCGCGAACCGCGCGACGTCGGTCCACCCGTACTTCGCCCGCACCTGCCCTCCGGCGGCCTCGACCAGGGCCTTGGCCGCGGGCTGGGACAGCCCGGGCATGGCGCCCGCGGCGGCGTCGGTCTGCTCGATGCGCACGTCGAGCCCTTCGAACACCTCGTGCACGTGCTGCAGCGCGGCCGTCACCGAGCGGTCCGGGGCGAAGCGGAAGTTGACGGTGACCCCCGCCGCGTCGGGGATCACGTTGCCCGCGACGCCGCCGTCGATGCGCACCGCGGACAGGCCCTCGCGATATACGCACCCGTCGATGTCCACGCTGCGCGCGGAGTAGGCGGCCAGCCGGTCCAGGACGGCGCCCAGCTTGTGAATCGCGTTGTCGCCCAGCCACGCTCGCGCCGAGTGGGCGCGCGTGCCGGCGGCCGAGATCACGACGCGCAGCGTGCCCTGGCAGCCGGCCTCGATGTAGCCGCCGGTGGGTTCGCCCAGGATGGCCACGTCGGCGGACAGCCAGTCCGGCAGCTCGCGCTCGATGCGGCCCAAACCGTTTGCCGCGGCGTCGATTTCCTCGCAGTCGTAGAACACCAGCGTCAGGTCGTGCACGGGTTCGGCCACGGTGGCGGCCAGATGCAGGAAGACCGCGTCGCCCGATTTCATGTCCGCGGCCCCGCATCCGTACAGGTCGCCGCCCTCGCGACGGCTGGGCAGGTTGCCGGCGGCCGGGACGGTGTCCAGGTGTCCGGCCAGCAGCACCCGTGACGGCCGCTGGCGGCGGGTGCGCGCCAGGACGGCGTTGCCGTTGCGCACGATCTCGAAGCCGGACGTCTGGGCGCGCAGCGCCGCCTCCACCTCGTCGGCCAGGCGCGCCTCGTCTCGCGATTCGCTGGGGATGTCGACCAACGCCGCGGCCAGCTCGATCGGATCCCCGCGCAAGTCCAGCACGGGTCCCAGGTTATCCGCTGCCGAGCGGCAAGTAACCTGACCGCCGTGACTGGAGCTGTAGGCATCGGGCTGGCGACGCTGGCCGCCGACGGATCGATCCTCGACACGTGGTTTCCCGCACCGGAACTGACCGAATCGGGCACCGGCGGCACGTCACGCCTGGCCCCGTCGGATGCGCCCCCGGAGCTGGCCGCGCTCGTCGGCCGGGACGACGACCGCGGCACCGAGAGCGTCGCCGTGCGCACGGTCATCGGCTCGCTCGACGACGTGGCCGCCGACGCCTACGACGCCTACCTGCGGCTGCATCTGCTGTCGCATCGTTTGGTGGCGCCGCATGGGCTGAACGCCGGCGGCCTGTTCGGAGTATTGACCAATGTCGTGTGGACCAACCGCGGGCCGTGCGCGATCGACGGGTTCGAGGCGGTGCGGGCGCGGCTGCGCCGGCACGGCCCGGTGACCGTCTACGGCATCGACAAGTTCCCGCGCATGGTCGACTACGTCGTGCCCACCGGCGTGCGCATCGCCGACGCCGACCGGGTGCGGCTGGGCGCGCACCTGGCGCCGGGGACGACGGTGATGCACGAGGGCTTCGTCAACTACAACGCCGGCACGCTGGGCGCGTCGATGGTCGAGGGCCGCATCTCCGCCGGCGTGGTGGTGGGCGACGGGTCGGACATCGGCGGCGGCGCGTCCATCATGGGCACGCTGTCCGGCGGGGGCACCGAGGTCATATCGATCGGCAAGCGGTGCCTGCTCGGCGCCAACGCCGGGCTGGGCATCTCGCTCGGCGACGACTGCGTCGTCGAAGCCGGCCTGTACGTGACCGCGGGCACCAAGGTCGCCACTCCCGACGGTCAGGTGCTCAAGGCGTCCGAGCTGTCCGGCGGCAACAACCTGCTGTTCCGCCGCAATTCGGTCACCGGGGCCGTCGAGGTCGTGGCCCGCGGCGGTCAGGGCATCGCCCTCAACGAGGACCTGCACGCCAACTGAGCTACCGGGGCACCTCTTCGAAGCGGGACCCGAGCGTCGTGCCGTTGGTTTCCGGCAGCAGGTAGGTGCAGACCAGCCCGACCGACGTCAGCGCGGCCAGCATCGCGCCAATCGCCCAGCTGCCATACGTCGCCAGGAGCGTCCCGGCGAGCAGCGGCGGCAGAGCCCCGCCGACGACTCCGGCGAGGTTGAGGGCCAGCGCCGATCCGCTGTAGCGGTAACGGGTGGCGAACAGCTCCGGAATGAAGGCGGCGGTGGGTCCGGAGCCGATCGCCCCACCGACCGCCATGCCGACGACGGCAACCACATACAGCGCCGGGTTGCGGGTGTTCAGCAGCGGCATCACCACGAACGCCCAGAGCAACAGGAGGGACCAGCCCAGCAGCATCAGGCGGCGGCGTCCGACCAGGTCGGACAGCGTGGCCGAGGCCGCGACCGACGCGATGCTGACCAGCCCGGTCAGCGCGCCCACCGACCAGATGAAGCCCCGCGTGTACCCGAGGTGCGAATTGGCGTAGATGAGCAGATAGGTGTGACCCAGGTAGCCGAAACCGAATCCGCCCAGCAGGCTGCCGCCGGCCAGCACGATCTCGCGGCGCTGCAGGCGCCACACCTCCCCGAGCGGCGCCTTGGGGACCAGGTCGCGCGCCTTTTCCTCGGCGAACACCGGGGTCTCGTCGATGTTGACCCGCACGTACAGCGCGATCCCGATCAGCGCCGCGCTGAACAGGAACGGCAGCCGCCATCCCCACTGCATGAACGCGGCGCTGTTTTCCCCGATGCTGAAGTTGACGCCCAAGAAGGTCACGCTGGCGAGCACGGAGGCGGTGCCGGCGCCGAGCAGGGTGAACATGCCGTAGCGGCCCCGCTTGCCGGCGGGCGCGTATTCGGCGCTCAGCAGCGCCGACCCCGCCCATTCGCCGCCGACGGCGAACCCCTGCAGCAGCCGCAACACGATCAGGATCAAGGGGGCGGCCGCACCGATGGCGGCCGTGCTGGGCACCAGCCCGACGCTGACGGTCGAGACCGCCATGATCAGCAGCGTGGCGATCAGCGTCTTCTTGCGGCCCAGCCGGTCGCCGAAGTATCCGAACACGGCGGCACCCAGCGGCCGGGACAGGAACGCCGTCGCGAACGTCGCCATCGAAGCGACGATGCCCAGCGTCGAACCGAGTCGCGGAAAGAACACCGTCGGGAACACCAGCGCCGCCGCGGTGCCGTAGATGAGGAAGTCGTAGTACTCGATCGCCGAGCCGACCAGGCAGGCGGCCGCGACCCGCCGCATGGGCGTGCGGCCGGGTCCGGCCACAACCGTCGGCAGTTCCGTCACGACTACGACGGTAGGTGAAGGTTCGCCGTCACGCTCGACGGAAAAGCTGGCAAAACGCTGCGTGTCGCCTAAGCGCTCAGCCCTCGGTCAACAGCTGCTTCTTGAGCACCTTGCCCATCGCGTTGCGGGGCAGCGCCTCGACGAGGCGGACCTCGCGCGGCCGCTTGTGCACCGACAGCTCGTTGGCGACGAAGTCGATCAGGTCGTCGGGATTCAGGTCGGCCGCACCGACGACGAACGCGACGATGCGCTGGCCCAGGTCCGCGTCCGGCATCCCCACGACGGCCGCCTCCCGCACGCCGGGGTGCCCGAGCAACGCCGTTTCGATCTCGCCGGCGCCGATCCGGTAGCCGCCGGACTTGATCAGGTCGACCGACTCGCGGCCCACGATGCGATGCATGCCCCCGCCGTCGATGACCGCGACGTCGCCGGTGCGATACCAGCCGCCGGCGTCGAACGCCTCGGCCGTGGCCTCCGGACGGTTGAGGTAACCGTCGAACATCATCGGGCCCCGAACCTCAAGCTTGCCAACGGTTTCCCCGTCGTGCGGCACCTCCGCGCCGGTGTCGTCGAGCAGCCTGGTCTGCACGCCGGTCAGCGGGAGGCCCACCCATCCGGGACGTCGCTCGCCGTCCGCCCGGGTCGACAGGGTGATCAGCGATTCGGAGGCGCCGTACCGTTCGACCGGCTCGTGGCCGGTGAGCTCGACCAGCCGCCGGAATACCGGCACCGGCAGCGGCGCGCTGCCCGAGACCAGCAGCCGCGCCGGGCGCAGCGCCGTCGCGGCCGCCTCGTCGGCCGCCACCCGCGACCACACCGTGGGGACGCCGAAGAACAGCGTGCCGCCGGCCTCGGCCGCCTGGGCGTAGCCCGCGGGCGTCGGTTTGCCGGTGTGCACGAAGCGATTTCCCACCCGCAGCGACCCGAGCAATCCCAGCACCAGCCCGTGCACGTGAAACAGCGGCAGCCCGTGCACCAGCACGTCGTCGGCCGTCCATTGCCAGGCCTCCGCCAGGGCGTCGAGGTCGGCCGCGATCGCGCGGCGGCTCAGCACCACACCCTTGGGCAGGCCGGTGGTGCCGGAGGTGTAGATGATCATCGCGGTGGCGTCGGGCGACGGCTCGGGGTAGCGGTGCCAGGACCGGGCGTGCAAACGCACCGGGATGTGCGGCAGGCCCTCCGACTCGTCCGGCACGGGACCGAGCCAGGCCTGCGCCGCCGAATCGGTCAGCATGTGCCGGCGTTCGCCGACTCCGACGTCGGCGGGCACCGGAACGAACGGGACGCCGGCGATCAGGCACCCGGTCACCGCGAGCACCGTCGCCGCGGTGGGCGTGGCCAAGATCGCGACCCGGTCCGCGCCGCCCACCCGCTCGGCGACCGACGTGGCGGCGCCCACGAGGTCGCTGCGACTGAGCACGACGCCGTCGATGCGTACCGCGTCGGCGATGTCGGTGGCGGTGACCGCCGCGGGATTCAGGGACGCCAGCAGCACGTCAGCAGGCTACCCGGCGCCGGGAACGTCAGTCCTGCTCGTCCCAGATCTTCGTCAGCGTGGACAGGATCTCCTCGCCGCGGCCCAGCCCGCCGAGGTGGCTCTCGCCGTGCAACACGAACAACTCGGCGTCGGGCAGCAACGACACGACGTGCTCACCGTGGGCGAACGGGACGATGTGGTCGCTGTCGCCGTGCCACCACCGGACGGGGACCTTGACCTCGTCGAGCCGAAATCCCCAGTCCTGGGTGAACAGGATGATGTCGTTGAACGGGGCCGCCAGTTGCTTGCGGCTGCCGTTGAGCAGGTCGTCGAGGAACATGGCGCCGAACTCGGGCCGCGTCAGCAGGCGCCGGTCGCCCTCGGGCGATATCGCGGCGTACAGATACAACGCGGGATTCGCGACCGGACGGACCAGCCGGACCACCAGGCTCGCGCCGATCCGCAGCGGGTCGCCGCCCAGCCGCAGCAGCGGCGCCACCCGCTTGCCCAGGTTCATCAGCCCGCTGGTGATCCCCTCTTCGCCGAGGAACGGCGCGACGCCGCCGAGGACGCCGAGAGCGACCACCCGGTCGGGCAGCACCGCGGCGGACGCGAGCGCGTACGGGCCGCCGCCGGACAGGCCGATGACGGCCATCTTGTCGATGCCCAGCGTGTCCGCGATCGTCCGCAGGTCGTCGCCGAATGCCCGGATGTTCTCGTACCGGTGCGGAGTCGACGAGCCGATGCCGGGCCGGTCCAGGCCGATCAGGCGGATATTGTGCTGCTCGGCGTAGACCCGGGCCTCGATCGGGATCTGGCGGCGGGCGCCGGGGGTGCCGTGTAGCCAGAACATCGCACGCCCCTGCGGGTCACCGAATTCGGCGAAGCCGATCTGGCGGTCCGCGCCGACGGCGACGTTTCCTTCGAGCTTGGGGCGGGCGATCTCGATGGCCATGTCAGCAGCCTTGCATGTGACGGGCCGTTTACCAAAGGCTCACGGGTCAGGCGCCGAGCGGCCGCTCCCCGATGACCCGCTCGCTTCGCAGGCTCGCGACCTCGCCCGCCGACAGGCCCAGACCGTGCAGGACTTCGTCGTTGTGCTGGCCCAGCGTCGGCGGGGCGGCGCGGTGGTGGCGGACCGGCCCCGGTGTGATGCGAAACGGCCAGCCGGGATAGCGGTGCGCCCCGGTGATCGGATGCGTGAACTCCTCGTAGTAGCCGCGCGCGTCGAGCTGGCCGCCGATCAGGCCGCGGTCGTACATCCGGTCACCGGTGATCACTTGTTCGGCCGGGATGCCCTGTTTTTGAAGGGTTTTCACGACCGCTTCAGCGGCCTGAGTGCGGGTCCACGCGGAGACCAGCTCGTCGAACGCGTCGTGGTCGAGCCGGCCGTCGTCGCGCAGTGACAGCGCGACCCAGACGCCGTCGTCGGCGGTCGGGTACACGCCTTGCAGGTAGCCGCGCCGCCGGTTGCCCTCCCGCGGGCGCACGGCGCCGGTCATCGAGTACTCGATCACCGGTTCGGCGGCCAGGCAGGCGGCGACCTCGATCTGCGCGACCTCGATCAGCTGGCCCTCCCCCGTGCGGAGTCGATGCTCGAGGGCCGCCAGCAGCCCCGCCGCCGCGTGCACGCCGACGATCGGATCGGCGGGGCCCTGCGGGTTGCACGGCGGACCGTCGGGGTAGCCGGTGACCGCCGACATTCCCGAGGTCTGCTCGAAGTTCAGCGCCCAGCCGACGTAGTCGCGCCACGGTCCCTGCAGGCCGTATCCGGGCATCCGCACGGCGATCACGTCGGGGTTCAGGGACACCAGCGCGTCGTAGTCCAGGCCGAACTGCTCGACCACCCGCGGTGAGAAGTTCTCCACCACCACGTCGGCCTCCGCGGCCAGCCGCCGGGCGATGTCGAGGCCCCGCGGCGACGTCAGGTCGAGGGTGAGGTCCCGCTTGTTGAGGTTGGTGCCCTGCCAGATGGGGCTGCGTTCGTACCAGTCGTCGCCCTCGTAGGCGAAGGCGCCGGAGTAGCGGTGCCCGTCCGGCCGCTGGATCGACTCGACCTTGACGATGTCGGCGCCGAACGCGCCCAGGTAGCAGGTCAGGTAGGCCCCGGCCCAGAACGTGGTCAGGTCGAGGACGTGCAAGCCGGAGAACGGCAGCGGCCCTTCGGTTGTGGACAGCGGCCGGGCATCGGCTGCCCACGGCCCGGGGCGCGTGCCCAGCCGGGGCGGTGTGCCCGGTTGCGCCACAGGCGTTTTCGAGAGGCGAAACGCCGGGCCGGGCCGCTGGAACGACCATCCCGGCCCGCCGGATTGCTCAAAAAACCCGCGCTCGGTGTACTGCGGACATTCCAACACGGTGGCCCCGTCGTTGACCGGTGCTGCGGGGATGCGCAGCGCCTGGGCGAGTTCCACGATGTCGGCGACAGTCTGCTGGGCGAGCAGCGGCTCGGCCTTGCCGAAGAACTCGTCGCGCTCCGGGCCGCCCAGCATGATCGCGATCTGCTGCTCGCCGTACTCGGGCAGCCCGAGCATCGCGCACACGTCCAGCCAGTGCTGGCCCGTCAGGCAGTTGATGCCCACCCAGCCGTCGGCGGCGCGGACGACGCCCAGCATGGGGGCCGAGCGCAGGTTCGCCGGCAGGCCAAGGCCTTTCATGCGCTGTGCCATCAGCATCGGGTAGGGCAGCGTCGACAGCAGCGCCTCCGCCTGGGAGACGTCGACCTGCCGGACTAGGCCGGCCGGTGGCAGTCGCAGCGCGGTCAGCGCGCCCAGCGCGCCGTAACCGCCCGCGACGTACTCGCAGATGCGCGCGCCGACCTGTACGGGCGGCCGGCCCAGGTCCCGGATGCTGACCCAGCCCGACGCCGCCTGCACGGTCAGGGGCGTGGCCGGCCGATGCCGCCAGGGCCCGCATTGACCGAACCCGGAGATGCGCAGCAGCACCAGGTTCGGGTTCAGCCGGCCCAAGTCGCCCGGGCCCATCCTCCAGCGTTCCAGCGTTCCGGGCGCGAAGTCCTCGATGAGCACGTGCGCCCCCGCGACCAGCTCGCGGGCGGCCGCCAGGTCGCGCGGCCGTTCCAAATCCAGTGTGGCGCCGCGCTTCCCGGCGTTGAGGTAGTGGAACAGGCCGGAACGCTCGGGGTCGGCGACCGCGCCGGGAAATGGGCCCCACCGGCGCAGCGGATCCCCGGCGGGCGGTTCGACCTTGGTGACCTCGGCGCCGAGGTCTGCCAAAAGCTTTGCGGCGTAAGGGCCTGAGATCTCGCTGGCGAGTTCGACGACGTGGAGGCCGGCAAGGGGTCCCGTCATGCCGGGATCCCGATGGCCTTCACCTCCATGTACTGGTGCAGCCCGCTGACTCCGCCGCTCTCCCGCCCGAACCCACTCAGCTTGAACCCGCCGAACGGCGCATCGCCCGGACCGATCCCGTTGACGGCGACCTGGCCCGTGCGCATGCGCCGGGCGATCGCGAGGGCCCGGTCCACGTCGGTGCCCCAGACGGCGCCGGAGAGCCCGTAGCACGAGTTGTTGGCGATCGCGACGGCGTCGTCGTCGTCGCGGTAGCGCAACACCGCGAGCACCGGCCCGAACACTTCCTCCTGCGCGATCGTCGAATCCGGTTGCACGCCGGTGAGAATCGTCGGTTCGACGTAGTAGCCGACGTCCAGCCCGGCGGGGCGACCGCCACCGGTGGCCAGCTTCGCGCCGTCGCGGACCGCGCCGTCGACGTGCGCCTGCACCCGCTCGCGTTGCGCCGCGCTGATGAGCGGGCCCATCTGCACCGTCGGGTCGGTGGGGTCGCCGACCTTGACGTCGCGGGCCAGTGCGACGAGCCGGTCGACGACGTCGTCGTGCAACGAATCGGGCAGCAGCAGCCGGCTGTGCAGGATGCAGGCCTGCCCGGCGTGCAGCGAGCAGCAATCGAACAGCATCTGCCGCAGCATCTCGTCGGTCAGCTGCGTGTCGTCGAGGACGATGCTCGCCGACTTGCCGCCGCACTCCAGCAACAGCCGCTTCATGGCATCGCCCGCGGCCCGCATGACCTCGCAGCCCACGGCGGAGCTGCCGGTGAAGCTGATCATGTCGATGCGCGGATCAGTCGTGAGCAGCTTGGCGGCCTCGAGGCCCGACGGCGTGACGACGTTGACGACACCCGGCGGGATGTCGGTCTCCTCGTCGATGATGCGCGCGAGCGCGAGCCCGGCCAGCGGCGTCAGCGGTGAGGGCTTGAGCACGACGGTGTTGCCGGCGGCCAGCGCGTTGTTCACCTTCATGACGTTGAGGCAGTGCGGGAAGTTCCACGGCGTCAGGATCGATACGACACCGAGCGGCTCGCGGCGCAGCAACGTCGTTCCCGCGCCGATCCCGGTGACCGGCTCGTCGACCAGCTGCGTGGCGAGCTGGGCGGCGTGCATGGACATGTAGCCGGCGCCGTCGATCTGCATCATCCGCTCGTTGGTCACGCAGCCCCATTCGACCTGGGACAGCGCGAAGATCTCGTCGGCGTCCCTGAGCAGGGCCTCGCCCAGCTGGTTGAGGCAGCCGGCCCGCTCGTCGGGGCCCATGCGCCCCCAGGGCCCGGCATCGAAGGCCCGGCGCGCGGCGCCGATCGCCGCGCCGACCTGGGTGACGCTCGCGTCGGGCGCGGTGCCGATGGACTCTTCGGTGGCCGGGTTGACGTCGTCGTAGCGACCGTCCTCCGGCTCAACCCATCTGCCGTCGATGTAGAGCTGATAGGTGTCGACAAGAGCTCCCGGAGTGTGCAGCTCGGTCATGTGCTTCCTCACCCGAACGTCGGTCATCTAACCACTTGGTGTACACCCATGCCCCCGCACCGTCAATCACCAATCACGCGAATTGCGCGGTATTTTGCCGTTTCACAGCGGTATTGACACGGGTGGGCGGCACGGGGTAAACACAAGGCCGCAAGACACATCGCGTCAATGTGTCGGATCGCCTGATCAGGGAGGCCGCCGTGCGGACCACTTTTCCCGCTGCTCTGTTGCACTCCCCCGACTTCTACGCCGGCGATCCGTACCCGGCGTACCGCGAGCTGCGAGCGACGGCGCCGGTCTGCTGGAACGACGTCACCAACTTCTGGGCCCTGCTCAAGTACGAGGACATCCGCTTCGTGTCGACCAACCCGGCCACGTTTACCTCGACCCGTGGCATCACCATCCCGGATCCGCAGATGGGCAACGCGGTGCAGGAGGGCAACCTCATCTTCACCGACCCGCCGCGGCACCGACAGTTGCGCAAGCTGATCAACTCCGGGTTCACCCGGCGGCGGGTGGCCGTGCTGGAGCCCAAGATCCGCGAGATCGTGCGGGGCATCCTCGATGGCGTCCAACCGGATTCCGTCCACGAGTTCGCCGATGAAATCGCCGCCCCGCTGCCCACCCGGATGATCGCCGAGCTGATCGGCGCCCCGCCCGATGACTGGGAGCAGTTCCGGGCGTGGTCGGACGCGGCCACCGGGACGGCCGACCCGGAGATCGAGTTGGACCCGTTGGTCGCCATGGGTCAGTTGTACGAGTACTTCCAGAAGTTGATCGCCGCCCGGCGCGTGGACGCGCGCGACGACCTGCTGTCGGTGCTGGCCGGCGCGGAGATCGACGGTGTCCGGCTGACCGACGAGGACCTGCTCAATTTCGCCTACCTGCTGCTGGTGGCCGGCAACGAGACCACCCGCAACCTGATCGCGCTGGGCACGCTGGCGCTGATCGCCCACCCCGACCAATGCCGCCTGCTGGTCGACGATCCGGCGCTGATCCCCGGCGCCGTCGAGGAGATGCTGCGGTGGACCAGCCCGGTCGTGCACATGGCGCGCACCGCGACCGCCGACGTCGAGATCCGCGGCCAGCGGATCGCCGAGGGCGACGTGGTGGTGATGCTCTACGGGTCCGCCAACCGGGACGAGGACATCTTCGGCGCCGACTCCGAGGAGTTCAAGGTGACCCGGCATCCGAATCCGCACATCGCGTTCGGGTGTGGCGAACATTCCTGTGTCGGTGCGCAATTGGCCAGGCTGGAGGCGTGCGTGATGTTCGACGAGCTGCTGCGCCGCTTCCGGAAGCTCGAGCTGGTGGGCCCGGTGGACCGGATGCGCGCCACCATGGTGCCCGGGGTCAAGCGCATGCCGGTGCGGCTGGGGGCCTGAGCCGATGGATCTGGAGTACTCCCCCGAGCAGCAGCGGCTGCGCGCCGAGATCCGCGCCGCGCTGGAACGCGTCATGACGCCCGAACGCAGCCTTGCCCTCAGCGCACGCATGGAGGGCGGCCCCGAAGTGCGGGAATGTATCCGCGCCCTGGCCGCGGCCGACCTGCTCGGCGTCGGGTGGCCCAAAGAGTATGGCGGACGCGGGTTCTCGGCGATCGAGCAGTTCATCTTCTCCGAGGAGGCACAGCGGGTGAACGCCCCGATCCCGCTGGTGACGCTGAACACGGTGGGGCCGACGCTCATGCAGTGCGGCACCGAGGAACAGAAGCAGCAATTCCTGCCCGCGATCCTGGACGGCAGTGTCGAATTCGCGATCGGCTACTCCGAGCCGGGAGCCGGAAGCGACCTGGCATCGCTGCGCACCACCGCGGTCCGAGACAGCGACGAGTACGTCATCAACGGGCAGAAGATGTTCACCAGCGGCGCGGCGTATGCCGACTACATCTGGCTGGCCGCCCGCACCGATCCCAATGCCAAGAAACACAAGGGCATTTCCATCCTGATCGTGCCCACCTCGTCGCCCGGGTTCTCCTGGCAGCCGCTGCACACCATGCCGGGCATCTCCACCTTCTACACGTTCTACGACGACGTGCGGGTCCCGGCCAGCGCGCTGGTGGGTGGCGAGAACCAGGGCTGGCAGCTGATCACCACCCAGTTGAACTTCGAGCGGGCGGCCCTGGGCAACCTCGGGGCGCTCGAGCCGCTGTTCGAGAAGACCCTGGAGTGGGCCGCCGCCACCGAGCTCGATGGTGGGCGCGTCATCGACCAGCCGTGGGTGCAACTCGCCCTGGCGCGGGTTGAGGCCCAGGTCGCCGCCTACAAACTGGTCAACCTGAGGGTCAACGCCGCGATGACCAAAGGCGTGCTCAGCATGGGGGAAGCCTCCGCGGCCAAGGTGTTCGGCACCGAGCTGACCCAGCAGGTCGCCCGCCAGCTGCTGGAGGTGCTCGACCACAACGGGGTACGCCGGGGCACCGATGCACCGCTACGCGGCGCGCTGGAAACCGCCTACCGATGGGCCGTCATCAATACCTTCGGCGGCGGCGCCAACGAGATTCAGCGTGACATCATCGCCATGGCGGGATTGGGCATGCCACGCGCTCCCCGAGACCTTCGCGCCACCGCACAATAGGAGGACATCCGTAAGTGACCGACTCAGAAACCGTCAGCGCCAAGGTGAAAGCCCTCGTCGGCCGGCCGACGGGCGGCACCGGAAAGCCCTCACTGGCCCCGGACCCGGTCAACCAGCCCATGATCCGGCACTGGGCGTACGCGATGGCCGACATGAACCCCGTCTACCTCGACCCCGAGTTCGCCGAGAAATCGCGGTTCGGCGGCATCGTGTCGCCGCCGGTGATGCTGCAGACTTGGACCATGCCCTCGCCGATCCTGGAGGGCATCGGCGAGCGCGGTGGCGCGCCGGTCGTCATCGAAAGCAACCCAACGGCGTTCCTCGACGAGGCCGGCTACACCAGCACGGTGGCGACCAACTCCGAATTCGAGATCGAACGCTACCCGCGCCTCGGCGACGTCATCAGCGCGACGACCGTGTACGAATCGGTCTCCGAAGAGAAGAAGACGGCGCTGGGCACCGGCTTCTTCCTGACCTGGCTGACCACCTACACCGACCAGAACGGCGAAGTTCTGGGGCGGCAACGATTCCGCGTGCTGCGATTCTCACCGGAGCGCTGATGACCACCCGACTGGCGCCCGCCATCACCAAGGACACCGAGTTCTTCTGGACCGGGTTGCGGGACAACAAGCTTCTGATCCAGCGCTGCGGCGGATGCGGACGGCTGCGCCACCCACCCCGCCCGATGTGCCCGCACTGCCGTTCCCTGGACTGGGACACCGTCGAGTCGTCGGGCCGCGGCACCGTCTACAGCTATGTGATGCCGCACGAACCGAAGTTTCCGTTCTTCGAGTATCCCTACGTCGTCGCGCTGGTGGAACTCGAGGAGGGCGTAAGGCTGGTGTCCAACCTGACCGGCATCGACCCGGCGGACGTGAGAACGGGGATGCCGGTCGAGGTGTACTACCAGGGTTTCGATAACGACCTGGTGCTGCACCAGTTTCGGCCGGCGGACTAGGCGGGGGCCATGGACTTCACGTTCACCGAAGAGCAGGAGGCCATCTCCAAGCTCGCTCGCGACCTCTTCGAACGCCGGGCGGCACCCGGGCGCCTGGCCGAGTTGGAAGCCGGTGACGTCCGCTTCGACGACGGCCTGTGGAGGGAGCTGGCGGCCGCCGACCTGCTGGGCACCGCGCTGCCGGAGTCGGTCGGCGGTAACGGCGGTGGCTTCGTCGAGCTCGGCGTGCTGCTGGCCGAGGTGGGCTGGGCGGTGGCTCCGGTGCCCGCGTACGCGACGCTGGTGCTGGGCGCCGACCCGATCGCTCGGCACGGCAATTCCGAACAGCGGCAACGCTTCCTGCCGGGCGTCGTCGCCGGGCACCGCATCCTGACCGCGGGGCTGGCCGAGCCGGGCCGCTCCGACGCGGCGGCACCCGCCACCACCGCGCGGCGCGATGGCGGCGACTGGCGGCTCGACGGCGCCAAGGAGCTGGTTCCGGCCGCCCAGATCGCCGACACGGTGCTGATCCCGGCGTCGATGGAGGACGGGCAGGTCGGGCTGTTCCTGGTGGCGGCCGACGGCCGCGGCGTCGAGATCCGGCCGGTGGAGACCACCAACCACGAACCGCACGCCGACGTATACCTCGACGGCGCAACGGTGTCCGACGCCGACCGGCTGGCCGGGGCGGGCCTGATCGAGTCGTTGCATTCCCGCGCGCTGGTCGCCCTCTGCGCGGTCCAGCTGGGCGTCGCGGAGCGGGCCCTGCGGATCGCGGCCGAATACACCACGGGCCGGGAGCAATTCGGCCGGCCCATCGGCAGCTTCCAGGCCGTGCAGCAGCGGATGGCCGACGCGTTCATCGATGTCGAGGCGATCCGGTGGACCACGTGGCACGCGGCGTGGCTGATCGCGCACGGCCGGACCTTGAAAGAGACCCGCCGCGCCGCCCGCATCGCCAAGTTCTGGGCCGCGGAGGCCGGCGCGCGCGTCGTCGCCACCGCCCAGCACGTCCACGGCGGCATCGGGATCGACATCACCTATCCCCTGCACCGCTACTTCCTGTGGGCCAA
>NZ_LZKD01000042.1:0-825 GCF_001668695.1 Mycobacterium sp. E2497 | reverse complement strand
CGGGGCGCAGCAAGATCCTGATCACCGCCGACCAGGACTGGCGCGAGCACCTCGACCTCATCGTCGACTCGATCGCCAACCTCGGGGGCATGGCCTGCGTCAACACCACCGCCGTGCTGTACGAGGGCGATCCCGCCCCGCTGGCGCGGGCGATCGCCGAGCGGTTGGCGGCGATCGAGCCCCTACCCACGGACGACGAGCGCGCGATCCTGCCCACCCAGCCCGTCGAAAACGCGCGGGCCCTCGCCGGGTATCTGGCGGGGAAGGCCGCCGGATCGTCGCCGCTGCTCGGTGCCGGGCAGGTGGTCGCCGACCTCGGCGACGGCTACGCCGCGCTGCGCCCGGCCGTGCATCTGTTGCCCGCGCCCGACACGGACAAGCTCAACGTCGAGCTGCCCTTCCCGTGCGTGTGGGTCTCGCCCTGGTCGCCCGACGACGCCATCGCGCCGCTGCGGCATTCGTTGGTGCTCACCGCGCTCACCGCCGACGAGCGGTTGATCGACGCTCTGCTGGGCGAGCCGACGATCGCCAACGTGTACTTCGGGCCCCACCCCACCTGGTTCGCGGCCCCCGCCATCCCGCACGACGGGTTCCTGGCCGACGCCCTGATGCGCAACAAGGGCTTCATCCGCGACAGCGGCTGACGCGAGGGCTCAGGCGCCGGCCCCGGTCCCCGAGGGGATTTCGGCTCAGCTGCCGAAACCTCCCCGGCCGGTCGAGACCTGCGTCGCAGGGCCGCCGCTACCCCCGTCGAGGTGGCTGGAGGCGAAGGCGACGCCTTTGTCGATCATGGCGCCGTCGTCGGCGTAGGTGTTGTGGGCGGCG
>NZ_LZKD01000041.1:0-678 GCF_001668695.1 Mycobacterium sp. E2497 | reverse complement strand
AACCGGGTGCTCGTTGCTTTCGGCGCGGACCGCGCGATCGAATGCGGCCAGATGCGGATGCTCGCGCATCAGCCGGCTCGCCTCGTCCAGCACCGCCGCGAGGCGATCGACCACGCCGCCGGGACCCGCGGCGGCGGCTCGCAGCCGCGGCACCGCCATGCGTTCGATGTCCTCGACGGCCGCGTCCAGCAATTCGGACTTGTTCGGGAAGTAGTGGTACAGGCTGCCGCTGGTGACGTCGGCCGCCCGGGCGATCTCGCGAATCGTGGTGCGCGCGTACCCGAATTCGGCCACGCAGCGCATGGTGGCAACGACGATCCGCTGCCGCGTCTCCTCGCCGCTGGCGCCGACCGGACGTCCCCGTTGCGCCCGCGTCACCGTGCTGTCCTCACTCGCGCGTCCCGTCCGCCGGCTCCCGGTCCCCGACACGGTCGAATATAATCGAGTGATCGATTAGTTTCGGCTTCGCCGCGGAGGTGCGTAGTGCGTGATGGACGGAGCTGCGGCGGGCTTCCCGCCGCATGAGCGTCACGCCGCCGCAATTGGGTCGGCCGGTGGGTGCCGACGGTGAGCAGACCCGGGCCCGCATCATCACCGCCGCGATGCGATGTGTGGCCGAGAATGGCTATTCGCGCACCACGATTCGCGAGATCGCCCGGGCGGCCGACGTCACCAGCG
>NZ_LZKD01000040.1:0-5952 GCF_001668695.1 Mycobacterium sp. E2497 | reverse complement strand
GACCGAGGCGATCGAGGCCGGGGCGTGCACGACCAACGACGTCGCCCGGGCCTGCGGGGCGGGCGCCGACTGCGGCCGCTGCCGGCGGACGGTCCAGGCGATACTGCGATCGGCGGGCCCGAACGGCGCACCCGCTCGATCCTGATGCGATGGCCCTAGCGGCGAACGCTGCCGTCCGGCGACATCGGCTGGACGAGTTCGACCAGCAGCGGCGGGATTTCGAGCCGCGGCAAAACCACCTCGACGAGCACCATGCGGTCCCGGTGCCGCGCGGCGGCCGTCAAGGCGTCGTCGAGCTCACCGTAGGTCTGCACCCGGAACGCCAGGTGGTCGGCGACCCCCAGCGCGCCGGGGACATCCGTCCACTTCCAATTCACGATGTCGTTGTAGGGCGCCGCCTCCCCGTGGATCGCCCGCTCGACGGTGTAGCCGTCGTTGTTCACCACGACGATGACCGGGGACAGGCCTTCCCGCGAGAAGTTGCCCAGCTCTTGGATGGTCAGTTGCGCGGCGCCGTCACCGATCAGCAGCACGGTCCGGCGGTCCGGATGCGCCACCCCGGCCCCCAGCGCCGCGGGCAGCGTGTAACCGATTGAGCCCCATAGTGGTTGACCGATGAAGGTCACGCCCTGCGGCAGGCGGTGGTCGGCCATCCCGTAGAAGGAGGTGCCCTGGTCGGCGAGGACGACGTTGCCCGGGGTGAGGGCCGTGCACAGGCGGTCCCACAACATCTCCTGCGTCAGCGGTTGGTCCCGCGGCGGGGGCGGGGGCAGCGCTTCGGCGGGCGGTGAGGCCACCGGCGGCGACGTGACCGCGCGCCGGGTCAGGATGGTGGCCAGCGCCTCCAGCGCGGCACCCATCTCCAGCGGGGCGAAGACCTCGCCGGCCACGCTGCTCTGGTACTGCCCGACGTCGATGGTCCGGGCCGGGTCGATCCGCTGGCTGAAGAAACCGCTCACCATGTCGGTGAACACCACGCCCGCGGTCACCAGGACCGGCGCCTGTTCGATGGCGGCGCGCACCGCCGGGGCGCTGGCCGAGCCCGCGTAGATCCCGAGGTAGTGCGGCGAGCTTTCGTCGAGCAGGCTCTTCCCCCACATCAGCGTCGCGTAGGGGACGACGTCGGCCGTCAGCAGCGTCTCGAGTTCCTTGACCACCTGCAGCCGGTGCACCAGCAAGTCGGCCAGCACGGTCAGCTGGTGGTCGCCGATGAGCTCCGAGGCGGCCTCGACGAACAGCGACAGCGCGCGCGGGCTGGTGCCGCCGGTGTAGCGGGGCAGCGGGTCACCGGGCGGTTCGGTGGGGAAGCGGGCCACGTCGGTGGACAGCAGGATGTAGCCGGGCCGCTTCTGCTCGCGCACCTCCGACAGCACCCGGTCGATCTCGCGGCGGGCGGTCGCGGGCATGAGGTTGGCCTGCGCGCAGGTGATCTCGCGGCTGATCCGGAAGAAATGTTCGAAGTCTCCGTCGCCGAGGGAGTGGTGCAGCGCGCGGCGGGTGCCCTGCGCGTCTTTCGAGGGTCCGCCGACGATGTGCACGACGGGGACCTGCTCGGCGTAGCTGCCCGCGACGGCGTTGGCCGCCGACAGCTCGCCGACGCCGAAAGTGGTTACCACGGCCGACATTCCGCGCAGCCGACCGTAGCCGTCGGCGGCATACCCGGCGTTCAGCTCGTTGGCGTTGCCCACCCACCGGATGCCGGGGTGGGCGACGATGTGGTCCAGGAATTCCAGGTTGTAGTCCCCCGGGACGCCGAAGATCTCGGTGACGCCGAGTTCGGCGAGGCGGTCCAACAAATAGTCACCGACGGTGTAGACGGGCTGGCTGGCGGGGTCAGTCACAAGCACGACGGTACCTCGGTCGAATCCCTACCGGGCCGGACGCGGCTTCAGTATCGTGCGGGCCATGGCACTCAAGGAATCCCGCGACATCGTCATCGAAGCCAGTCCGGAGGAGATCCTGGCCGTCATCGCCGATTTCGAAGCGATGCCTGAATGGTCCGAACCCCATCAGAGTGCTGAAGTCCTCTCGAGAGGGGCCGACGGGCGGCCCGAACAGGTGAAGATGAAGGTGAAGGTCGCCGGGATCACCGATGAGCAGGTGGTGGCCTACACCTGGGCGGCGGACGCGGTGAGCTGGAAGCTGGTGAGCTCCTCGCAGCAGAAGGCGCAGGACGGGAAGTACACCCTGATACCGCAGGGTGAGGCGACGCTGGTCAAGTTCGAGCTGCTGGCCGACCCGAACGTGCCCCTACCCGGATTCGTCCTGAAACGCGCCGTCAAGGGCACCATCGACTCGGCGACCAAGGCGCTGCGCGAGCGGGTGCTCAAGGTCAAGAAGGGGAACTAGTCGCGGTGGGCGCCGGCGGGCCCCTGTCCGGGGTGAGGATCGTCGAGCTCGGCGGGATCGGACCGGGGCCGCACGCGGGGATGATGCTCGCCGACCTCGGGGCCGACGTGGTGCGGGTGCGCCGGCCCGGTGGCTTGGTGATGCCGGCGGAGGACCGCGATCTGCTGCACCGGGGGAAGCGGATCGTCGACCTCGACGTCAAGACGCAGCCGCAGGCGCTGCTGGATCTGGCCGCCAAAGCCGACGTGCTGCTGGACTGTTTCCGGCCAGGCACCTGCGAGCGACTCGGCATCGGGCCCGACGAGTGCGCGGCCGTCAACCCGCGCCTGATCTTCGCGCGGATCACCGGCTGGGGTCAGGACGGGCCGCTGGCCCAGACGGCGGGGCACGACATCAATTACCTGTCGCGGACCGGCGCGCTGTCGGCGCTGGGTTACGCCGACCGGCCCCCGATGCCGCCGCTGAACCTGGTCGCCGACTTCGGCGGCGGCTCGATGCTGGTATTGCTCGGCATCGTGACCGCGCTGTACGAGCGGGAACATTCGGGCAGGGGACAGGTCGTCGACGCGGCAATGGTGGACGGCGTCAGCCTGCTCGCCCAGATGATGTGGACCATGAAGTCGACCGGGTCGCTGCGCGACCGGCGGGAATCATTTCTGCTCGACGGCGGCGCCCCGTTCTACCGCTGCTATGAAACCGCGGACGGCAAATACGTGGCCGTCGGCGCCATCGAGCCGCAATTCTTCGCGGCGTTGCTGACCGGGCTGGGCCTGTCCACCGACGAGGTCCCCGGCCAGCTCGACACCGAGTCCTACCGGCAGATGCACGACGTCTTCGCGCAACGGTTCGCCAGCCGGACCCGCGACGAATGGGTCGCCGTTTTCGCCGGCACCGACGCGTGCGTCACCCCGGTGCTGACATGGAACGAAGCGGCCGCCGACGAGCACCTGAGGGCGCGGTCGACGATCGTCACCGCGCACGGGGTCGACCAGGCCGCACCCGGCCCGCGCTTCTCGCGCACCCCGGCCGCGCCGGTCGGGCGGCCGCCGGGCGCCACCACACCCTTTGCTGAAATCGACTGGTAGCCAGCGTATTGCGTCGAACGGATCCACAGGGTGGGCGGCATTGCTAGGTTGAACCTCAGTGGCCGTAAAAGCATCACGCGAATTTGTCGTCGACGCGCCGCCGGAAGTGGTCATGGAGGCGCTGACAGATGTCGGCGTCCTGTCGTCGTGGTCACCGCTGCACAAACACATCGAGGTGATCGACCGTTATCCCGACGGCCGGCCCCACCACGTCGCCACCACGATCAAGATTCTGGGGCTGGTCGACAAAGAGATCCTGGAATATCACTGGGGCCCCGATTGGGTCGTCTATGACGCCAAAGGCACCTCCCAGCAGCATGGTCAGCACGTCGAGTACAACCTCAAACCCGAGGGCCTCGACAAGACCCGGGTGCGCTTCGATGTCACGGTCGAACCCGGCCGGCCCATGCCCGCGTTCATCGTCCGGCGGGCCAGCGAAAGCGTTCTCGACTCGTCGGTGCGGGGACTGTGCGAATTGGTAAAGCAGATCCGCGGTTCATCCGACGCCGAATAGCCCGCCTTTTCTCCTTCGGCGGTGGCGAAGCGATTGCTAACTTATTAGCAGTGGCCGTTCAAGCGTCGTCGGAAATCGTCATCGACGCGCCTCCGGAAGTGATCATGGAGGCGCTGGCCGACATGGACGCGGTGCCGTCATGGTCGTCGGTGCACAAGCGGGTCGAGGTCGTCGACAAGCACCCCGACGGCCGGCCCCACCACGTGAGGGTCACGATCGCGGTGACCGGCATCCACGACACCGAATTGCTCGAATACCACTGGGGACCGGACTGGATGGTGTGGGACGCCCAGAAGACCGCCCAGCAACGCGGCCAGCACGGGGAGTACACCCTCACCCGGGAGGGCTACGACAAGACCAGGGTGCGGTTCGCCATCACGGTCGAACCATTTGCTCCGCTGCCCGAGTTCTGGGTCAGCCGGGCCCGCAAGAAGATCCTGCACGCCGCGCTCGAGGGACTGCGCCAGCGCGTGATGGAGGGTTTCGGGCCCGCGACGTAGCGGGCCGGTCACCGCAGGACGGCCAGCCGCCTGATCGCCTCGTCGAGGGTGTCCTCGCGTTTGCAAAAGGTGAAGCGCACCAAGTGATTCCACACGTCGGCTTGCGCCGAGGCGTGCGCGGCGGCCGGGTCGCAGAAGGGTGACAGCGGAATGGCCGCCACCCCGGCCTTTTCCGGCAGGGCCGCGCAGAATGCGGTGCTGTCGTCGTAGCCGAGCGGGCGCGGGTCCGCGCACAAGAAATAGGTGCCGGCGCTGTCGTGCACCTCGAAGCCGACCTCCGACAACCCGGCGGCCAGCCGGTCGCGACGGTCCCGCAACGAGCGCCGCAGCCCGGCCACCCACGCGTCCTCGGTGTCGAGCGCCAGGGCCACGGCCGGCTGGAACGGCGCGCCGCCGACGTAGCTCAAATACTGCTTTGCCGCCCGCACCCCGGCGATGAGTTGGGCTGGGCCGCAGGCCCATCCGATCTTCCAACCGGTGCAGTTGAACATCTTGGCCGCGCTGGAGATGGTGACCGTCCGCTCGGCCATGCCGTCGAAGCCGGCCAGCGGCAGGTGCCGGTGGCCGTCATACACCAGGTGCTCGTAAACCTCGTCGGTGATCACCAGGAGATCGGCGGCGACCGCGACGTCGGCGATGGCGGTCAGTTCGGCCGTGCTGAGCACCGTGCCGGTCGGGTTGTGCGGCGAGTTGACGATCAGCGCGCGGGTGCGTGGCGTGACGGCCCGGCGCAATGCGTCGGCATCCAGGGCGAAGCCGAGCCCGTGCGGGACCAGGGGGACGGCCACCCGGTGCGCGCCGGCCATCGCCACCACCGGCGAGTAGGAGTCGTAGAACGGCTCGATGAGCAGCACCTCCGAGCCGGGCTCGACCAGGCCCAGCACCGCGGACGCGATGGCCTCGGTCGCCCCGACCGTTACCAGCACCTCGGTGTCGGGGTCGTACTCGATGCCGAAGTGTCGCTGCCGCTGGGCGGCGATGGCGTGCCGCAGCGAGGCCACGCCGATGCCCGGCGGGTATTGATTGTTCCCCTCGGCGATGGCGTCCTGGGCGGCCTTCAACATGGCGGCGGGCCCGTCCTCGTCAGGGAACCCCTGACCGAGGTTGACCGCGCCGACCCGCGCCGCCAGCGCCGACATCTCGGCGAACACCGTGGTCGCGTAGGGACGCAGTCGCGACACCGTCATGCCGGTCGAGCTTAGGGGGCGCGCGGCTCGCGTGTGCGGCCGGCCACATACTCGGCGGCCAGCCGCCGCGTCGGGGCTGACCAGCGGCGATCGGCCCAACCAACAGGTTGGCCGGGCACTTTGTTAGGGTGCGGTATCTGGACCTACCTTTAATACGGATCCGAAACCCACTCGCGAAGAGGAACTCGACATGTCCGAAGAAGCCTTCATTTACGAGGCCATCCGCACACCGCGGGGCAAGCAACGAAATGGCTCGCTGAACGAGGTGAAGCCGCTCAACCTGGTCGTCGGGCTGGTCGACGAGCTGCGCAGGCGCA
>NZ_LZKD01000039.1:0-195130 GCF_001668695.1 Mycobacterium sp. E2497 | reverse complement strand
GGCTTCGGCGCGCTCTGGCTGCCCTGGGGGTGGTTGGCGCATCGGTTGCTGTCCGCGCCGGTCGGACCGGGCCGGACGGTCGCGGCCGTGATGGTGTTGCCCAGCGCGTGGGTGGCGGCCGAGGCCGTGCGGTCCTGGCCGCCGCTCGGTGGGTCGTGGGCGGCATTGGGCGCGTCCCAATCCGCGCAGCCCGTCACCCTGGCGTCGGCGTCGTTGGGCGGGGTGTGGCTGACGAGTTTCCTTGTGGCCGCGGTCAATACGGCTCTGGTGGGTGCCGTCGTGCATCGCGAGCTGTCCGGCCGGCTCGTCGTCCTGGGCTGCGCGGTGGGGCTGGCGGCGGTCGGCCCGGCCTGGTATTTCCTGGGCCCGATGCCCGCGGGCGGTCCCACGGTGCGGGTGGCGCTGGTGCAGCCCGGCGACATCGCCGACGCCGGCGCGCGCCAGGCCGCAAGCGAGGAGCTCACCGCCTCGGTTGCGGGTCAGCGCCCGGACTTGGTGGTCTGGGGAGAAAGCAGCGTGGGATCCGATCTCGCCAGCCACCCGGAGGTTGTGGCGCGGCTTGCCGAATTGTCCCGGCGGGTGGGCGCGGACCTGTTGGTCAACGTCGACGCGCCCGCGCCCGGCGGCGGGATCTACAAGTCGGCGGTGCTCATCGGGCCGGGCGGAACCTTGGGCACGTATCAGAAGACCCGGCTGGTGCCGTTCGGCGAATACGTGCCGCTGCGACCGCTTTTCGGCTGGATCACCCGCCACAGCAGGGCCGCCGCCGAGGACCGGCAGCGCGGGACCGGACCCGTCGTGTTGCATGCCGGCGCCCTGGCGATCGGCCCGTTGGTCAGCTACGAGACCCTGTTCTCCGACCTCGCCCGCCTGGAGGCGCAACTGGGGGCGGAGTTGTTGGTCTATCAGAGCTCCACGTCGTCATACCAGGGTAGTTGGGCGCAGCCGCAGTTGGCCGCGCAGCCGGCCGTCCGCGCCGTCGAGGCGGGCCGCCCGGCCGTGCACGCCGCATTGTCGGGCGACAGCTCGGCCTTCGACGCGCAAGGCCACCGGCTGGCGTGGTGCCCGTCGAACGTTCGCGGCGTAACCGTGGTGAGCGTGCCGCTGCGGTCGCGCGTCACGCCCTACCAACGGCTGGGCGACAGGGTGCCGGTGTTGGCCTCCGTCGTCCTCGTGGTGGCGCTGGTGCGCTGGCGGCGCCCCGCCCGCGGTGGCGGGTGAGCAGGTGAAGCGCCGGATCCTCGAGGCGCGCTAGCGGCGCAGCCTGTCTCCGACTATGAGACGACGTTCGAATTTGATATCGCCGGTGATATCAAGTTTCGCGATCGGATGGTGGTCTACAAACTGGTACCTATGTGACCGATGTGACGAGCGTGATCCTACGCGGCGAACCGCTCAGTGCCCGCGGGCCACCCACTCCTCGTAGTGCACGATCTCGTCGCCGATCGTGGTGCTGTCGCCGTGGCCCGTGTGCACCACCGTCTCGCCGGGCAGCTTGCCCAGCCGCTCGGAGATGGACTGCAGGATGGTCGGGAAATCCGAATACGAGCGGCCCGTCGCGCCCGGGCCGCCGGAGAACAGGGTGTCCCCGCTGAACACCACACCCAGGTCGTGCGAATACCAGCACACCGACCCCGGGGAGTGGCCCGGGGTGTGCATCGCCCGCAGCTCGGTACCGCCCACGCTGAGCGTCTCGCCGTCGGAGATGGAGCGAAAGTCGCTGTCGGGATGCGTCATTCGCCACAGCACGTCGTCGGCCGGATGCAGCAGCACCGGCGCGTCGAGCGTCTTGCTCAGTTCCGGTGCGACCGTCACGTGGTCGTTGTGCCCGTGCGTGCACACCACCGCGACGACGTGGCGGCCTGCCACGGCCTCGACGATCGGCTCGGCCGTGTGCGCGGCGTCGAACACCACCACGTTGGAGTTGTCACCGATCAGCCAGATGTTGTTGTCGACTTCCCAACTGCCGCCGTCTAATTCGAACGTGCCGTGGGTGACCACCTTCTGAATCTCGACCATCAGAGCATCACCACCGAACGCAGCACCTTGCCCCCGTGCATCTTGTGGAAGGCCTCCTCGACGTCTCCGAGGCCGATGCGCTCGGAGACGAACTGCTCCAGCGGCAGCCGGCCCTGCAGGTAGAGGTCGATCAGGGTGGGGAAGTCGCGCTCGGGCAGGCAGTCGCCGTACCACGACGACTTCAGCGACCCGCCTCGGCTGAAGAAGTCGATCAGCGGCATCTCGAGCTTCATGTCGGGCGTCGGAACCCCCACCAGCACAACGGTTCCCGCGAGGTCGCGGGCGTAGAAGGCCTGCTTCCAGGTTTCGGGCCGGCCGACGGCGTCGATGGCGACGTTGACCCCGAACCCGTCGGTGAGGTCCTGGATGGCCTCGACGACGTCGGCCTGGCGGGCGTTGACGGTGTGGGTGGCGCCGAACTTGCGGGCCCAGTCCAGCTTGGTGTCGTCGGTGTCGACCGCGATGATGCGCCGGGCGCCGACGAGCGCGGCACCGGCGACGGCGGCGTCGCCGACGCCGCCGCAGCCGATCACCGCGACGGTGTCGTCGCGGGTCACCCCGCCGGTGTTGATCGCCGCGCCGATGCCCGCCATCAGCCCGCAGCCGAGTAGGCCCGCGACGGCTGGGTCGGCGGCGGGATCGACCTTGGTGCACTGGCCGGCGTGCACCAGCGTCTTGTCGGCGAACGCTCCGATCCCCAGCGCGGGCGTCAGCTCCGTGCCGTCGGTCAGCGTCATCTTCTGGGCGGCGTTGAAGGTGTCGAAACACAGGTGCGGGCGACCGCGCTTGCAGGCCCGGCACTGGCCGCAGACGGCACGCCAGTTCAGGATCACGAAGTCGCCAGGCTCGACCCCGGTGACCCCGGGCCCGACCGCCTCGACCCGGCCGGCGGCCTCGTGGCCCAGCAGGAAGGGATACTCGTCGTTGATGCCGCCCTCGCGGTAGGTCAAATCGGTGTGGCACACCCCGCAGGCGATGACGTCGACCAGAGCCTCGCCGGGTCCGGGGTCCGGAACGACGATGTCCACCAGCTCGACGGGTTCGCCCTTCTTTCGTGAAATCACGCCGCGCACTGTCTGACTCATGGCCACCAACCTACGGTGTACCGTCGCAGGGCATGCGCGCCGGTGACGAGACCGCCTCCGAAACGTCAGAAGAATTCAGCGAACGAATTGCCGCGGCCATCGACGGCGCCAGCCTGACCCTGCTGCTGAGCATCGGGCACCAGACCGGTCTGCTGGACACGATGGCCGGACTGGCGCCGTCCACCAGCGCGCAGATCGCCGAAGCGGCCGGCCTCGACGAGCGTTACGTGCGCGAGTGGCTGGCCGGCATGACGACCGGACGCGTCGTCGACTACGACGCCGCCACCGCCACCTACTCGCTGCCCGCGCACCGCGCCGCCGTGCTGACCCGGGCGGCCGGGCCGGACAACCTGGCCCTGGTGGCCCTGTTCGTCCCGCAGCTCGCCGAGGTCGAACAGAAGATCATCGGCTGCTTCCGCGACGGCGGCGGCCTGCACTACGGCGAGTTCCCCCGGTTCCACGCGCTGATGGCCGAGCAGAGCGGCGTCGTCTACGACAAGGCGTTGGTCGACGTCGTGCTGCCGCTGGTCGACGGGCTCGTCGAGCGCCTGCGCGGCGGAGCCGACGTGGCCGACTTCGGCTGCGGCAGCGGCCACGCGATCAACGTGATGGCGCGGGCGTTCCCGGCCAGCCGCTTCACCGGCATCGACTTCTCCGACGAGGCCATCGCCGTCGGCGCCCGCGAGGCCGCCGACCTCGGCCTGGCGAACGCGAGCTTCGAGAGCCACAACCTGGCGCAGTTGGACAAGGCCGAGGCCTACGACCTCGTCACCGTCTTCGACGCCATCCACGACCAGGCCCAGCCGGCGCGGGTGCTGGAGAACATCCACCGCGCGCTGCGGCCCGGCGGCGTCCTGCTGATGGCCGACATCAAGGCGTCCAGCCGGCTCGAGGACAACGTCGGCGTGCCGATGAGCACCTACCTCTACACCACCTCGCTGATGCACTGCATGACGGTGTCGCTGGCCTTGGACGGCGCCGGGCTGGGCGCCGCCTGGGGGGCACAGCTGGCCACGGCGATGCTGAGCGACGCCGGCTTCGGCGACGTTCGGGTGGCGGAGATCGAGTCCGACCCGATCAACAACTACTACATCGCCTCTAAGTGATGCCGGCCCTCGACGCCCTGGATGACTGGCCGGTCGAGGCCGCCGCCGCGGCGGTGATCGGGCCCGGCGGGGTGCTGGCCAGCCACGGCGACACCGAACGGGTCTTCGAGCTGGCGTCGGTGACCAAGCCGCTGGTGGCGCGCGCCGTGCAGGTGGCCGTCGAAGAGGGCGTCGTCGACCTGGACACCGCCGCCGGACCGCCCGGCGCCACCATCCGGCACCTCCTGGCCCACGCGTCCGGCCTGGCCATGCACAACGACCACGTACTGGCCGCCCCCGGGGCACGGCGCATCTACTCCAACCACGGCTTCACCGTGCTGGCCCAGGCGGTGGAGAGCGAGTCGGGGATCGAGTTCGGCCGCTACCTGGCCGAGGCCGTGTGCGAACCCCTGGGCATGGCGGCGACCCGGCTGGACGGCGGCGCGCTGGCCGCAGGGTTCGGGGCGAGGTCCACCGTGACCGACCTGGCCGCCTTCGCCGGCGACCTGCTGCGACCGGCGACGGTCTCGGCCGAGCTGCACGCCGAGGCGACGGCCGTGCAATTTCCCGGCCTGGACGGCGTGTTGCCCGGTTACGGCGTCCAGCGGCCCAACGACTGGGGGCTGGGCTTCGAGATCAGGGACGCGAAATCGCCGCACTGGACGGGCGCGGGCAACTCGCCGCGAACGTACGGCCATTTCGGCCAGGCGGGGGGCTTCATCTGGGCGGATCCCGAACGGGACCTGGCCCTCGTGACCCTGACCAACCGCGATTTCGGGGAGTGGTCACTGCGGCCGTGGCCTGCGCTTTCCGACGCCGTGCTGGCCGAATACGCCTAAGGGAAAATGCACACTAGCGCAACATGGGTATCACAGGGCACAATAGACACGCACGACACACAAAATAGTTAGCAATCCTGCTTTCCAGGTGCCGCCAGGTCGTTGGGGAAGACGTCCCTCGCGGAACCGAAGGAGCAGGAAATGCGTGCGTCGAATCAATTCGCCGACGTGACGACTGGCGTGGTGTACGTGCACGCTTCGCCGGCGGCGGTATGCCCGCATGTCGAGTGGGCGTTGTCGTCGACCCTGGGGTCGAAGGCGAACCTCACGTGGACGCCGCAGCCGGCCATGCCCGGACAACTGCGCGCCGTCACCAACTGGGTCGGGCCGGTGGGCACCGGCGCGAGGCTGGCCAACGCCTTGCGCTCCTGGTCGGTGCTGCGGTTCGAGGTCACCGAAGACCCCAGCCCCGGAGTGGACGGCCAGCGGTTCAGCCACACCCCGCAGCTCGGCCTCTGGAGCGGGTCGATGAGCGCGAACGGCGACGTCATGGTCGGGGAGATGCGGCTGCGCGCACTCATGGCCCACGGCGCCGACACCCTGGCCGCCGAGCTGGACACGGTGCTGGGAACGGCATGGGACGACGCCCTCGAGGCGTACCGCGACGGTGGCGAGGTCGGCGAGGTGACCTGGCTCAGTCGGGGCGTCGGCTAGCCGCGCGCTTGACGGCTATGAGGGCTCATCTTCGGCGGGGGAGTCGTCGTCTTCAGCCAGGTGGCGCAGCACTCGTTCGTTGAGGGCGGCGAGCATGTCAAGCTCCGCCGGGGTGAGCAGGTCGATGAAGTTCCGCCGGACGTCCTCCACGTGCCCGGGTGCCGCCTTCTCGATGGCGGCGCGGCCGGCCGGTAGCAGGCAGACCATGGTGCTGCGAGCGTCGTTGGGGTTCGGCTCGCGGCAGATCAGCCCGTCCTTCTGCATGCGCCGCACCTGGTGGGAGACACGGCTCTTCTCCCATCCCAGTGTGTTGCACAGGTCGTGCGCGGGCATGCGGTCCCCGTCGTGGCTTGAGAGCACCGCCAGGATCTCGTAGTCGGCCCCGGACAGACCCGATTTTTGCAGGCCCCGGTTCAGGTGCACGTCGAGCTGATGATGCGCGTGCTGGAAGGCCCGCCAGGCGCGGTCTTCACGAGGGTCCAGCCAATTCGGTTCCATCACCCACCATGCTAGCGGATTGGTTGACTCGTCAACAAACCTTTCTTAAGGTTGAGTAGTCAACCTTTCCGACGAGTTCAGACGGGACACCTCATGAGCAAGATCAGCATCATCGGCACCGGCAACATGGCCCGCGCCATCGGCGCTTTGGCGGTAGCGGGCGGCAACGCCGTCGAAGTCATCGGCCGTGATCGATCCAAGGCCGCTGACCTGGCCAAGGCTCTTGGCGGCAGCGCCACGACGGGAGAGTTCGGCGCCGTCCCGTCGGGGGACATCGTCATCGTGTCCGTGTTGTATGCCGACGTCGTTCCGGTCGTCGCCCAGTACGGGGACGCCCTCGCGGGCAAGGTCATCGTCGACATCAGCAACCCGTTCAATTCCGCGGCCGACGGGCTGGCGATCCCTGATGACACCTCCGTCGCGCAGGAAGTTGCCAAGGTGGCCCCGGCCAGCGCCAGCGTGGTGAAGGCATTCAACACGATCTTCGGTGTGGTGCTGGCCCAGGGCCGGCCGCTCGACGTCTTCATCGCCGGCGACGACGCGCGCGCCAAGGCGGCCGTGGCGGAGTTCATCGAGAGCCTCGGGCTGCGCCCACTGGACGTCGGCGGCTTGAACATGGCGCACTGGCTGGAAGGAACGGGCCTGGTCGTGATGGGCCTGGCCCGCCACGGGGTGGGGAACTTCGACTTCGCCCTCGGCGCCACCGTTCCCGCCTGAGCCACCCCGGTCCACGCCGTCAACGACAAGGGGCGCCGTGCGCCCGGGCAATGGTTGATGGATCACTGGATCACTGAAAGGAATTCTCTAATGAAGCTTGGTTTCGCTATTCCCATAGTCGGGCCCGCGGTCAGCGGCGCCGCTGACCTGGCCGCGTTCTGCCGCGGACTTGAGGACCTTGGTTATGACACGCTGTGGGTCGGCGATCGCTTGGTCACGCCGGTTGATATGCACAGCGCCTACCCGGGCAAAGAACAGCCGTACCCGCCGCAGATGACTCGTTACCTCGACCCGGTGCTGCTGTGGACGGTCGCCGCGACGGCAACCAGCCGGGTGCGACTGAACTCCAGCACGCTCAGCACGTTCTACTACGAGCCGGTGCACTTGGCCCGGCTGCTGACCACGCTCGACGTGCTGAGCGACGGCCGCCTTGACGTTGGCGTGGGAATCGGGTGGATGAAGGACGAGCACGATATCGCCCGCGGCGCGGACTGGCGCCGACGCGGACGGATCCTCGATGACCTGCTGGCGTTCCTACACCGGTGGTGGACGACCACCCCGGTGTCCTGGGACAGCGAGTTCTTCTCGCTGCCGCCGGTCCATGCCGAGCTGCGTCCGGTCCAGGCCGGCGGTCCGCCCATCTGGATCGGCGGTGTCAGCGAGGCCGCGATGCGCCGGGTCGGCCGCAGCGGCACCGGCTGGCTGGGGGTCGAGGAGCTGCAGGACGAGTTCACCGACCACTTGTGGTCGATTGCGCGCGGTGCGGCGCAGGAGGCCGGCCGCGATCCCGACGCGCTGAAGACGGCCATGCGGATCAACCTCGAACCGGGCACGTCGGTCGACTCGCTTGCCGGCAAGCTCAAGCGCCTGGCCGGGTCCGGCGTTGATGAGGCGTTCGTGGACGCGTTCGCAGCGTTTCCCAGCCTTGACCAGACGCTTGACTTCGCGAGCCAGGTGATCGCGCACACCGGTCGGTTGTGACTCGTGGGAAAGCTGGACGGCAAGATGGCTCGTAGCTGTGTGCCCAAACTACGGCCGGGCCGGACGCAGGATCCGCAGCGCGCCGGGAACCGCGCTGATCTCCGCGGGCAGCGGGCAGGCGAAGTCGCCGTCGGCGTAGACGTTGATCCCGGGGCACTCGACGTGGATCGAGCGGGCCCGCGTCGTGCTCACCTCGTCGAGGTCGATGTGGGTGCCCTTCATCACGGTGGGGAACAGGCGCACCAGCTTCGTCCGCGACGCCGAGTGCACCATGGTGATGTCGAGCAGGCCATCGGTGGGATCGGCGTGCGGGCAGATCAGCATGCCGCCGCCGTAGCTTCGCGTGTTGCCGAAGGCCGCCAGCGTGATGTCGTCATCGATCTCCCGCGTCCCGTCCAGCACCATGCGAAACGGCAAGAGCCGCAGTTGCGATAGTTCGGCGAGCATCGCCAGGTAGTAGCGCAGCCGCCCGTGCGGCCACGTCATCCGGTTGGCCCGGTCGGTCACCAGGGAGTCGAATCCGGTGGCGGCGACGGTGCCGAACCATTTCTCGGAGCCGGTGCTGTCGCGAATCTTTCCCAGGTCGACGGTTTCGGCAAAGCCGTCGGCGACGATGTCCGCTGCGGCTTCCGGATCCTTTGTGGGAAGGCCGAATTCGCGGGCGTGGTCGTTACCCGTCCCCGCCGCCACGATGCCGATCGGAACGTCGGTGCCCGCGAGCACCTGCAGCGCGTTGGAGACGACGCCGTCGCCGCCGGTCGCCATGACGGCGTCGGCACCCTTCTCCAGTGCCGCGCTCACCAGGTAGCGCGCGTCTTGTGCGTCGTCGCCGATGATCTCGACGACCTCCACGCCACGGTGGTGCAGCCGCGCGATCGCGCGCTCCGCCGCCCGGATCGCCGTGCCGTGTCCGGAGACGGGATTGGTCAGCGCGATCACCTTCGTGATCTCGCGCCGGCTCATGGAATCAGCTTGCCGGGGTTGAGGATTCCGGCCGGGTCCAGGGTCGCCTTGACCGCGCGCAGGACATGCACTCCGAGCTCGCCGACCTCGTCACGCATCCACGGCCGGTGGTCGGCGCCGACCGCATGATGGTGGGTGATCGTCCCGCCGGTGGCCATGATCGCGTCGCAGGCGGCCGCTTTGGCGGCCCGCCATTGTTCGATCGGGTTGCCGCGCTGCCCGGCGACGACGGTGAAGTACAGCGACGCGCCGGTGGGGTAGACATGCGAGATGTGACACATCACCAGCGCCGGCGTGCCGGTCTTCGCCAGTGTATCGGTAAGCGCTTGCGTCACAGCGGCTTTGAGCGCGGGAATATTGGACCAGTCGGTCGCGGTCTCGAGGGTCTCGCAGAGCGCACCGGCCGACAGCAGCGAATCGCGCAGATACGGTGCGCCGAACCGCCCGTGCTCCCACGCCCGCGCCGGCGCTTCACCCAGCGACGTTCCGCCCTGGGCCACCAGCAGCGAGCTGGTTTCGGCGTGCCGGCTTTCGACGTGTTCTTTGGTGCCCTCGAACACGGTGATGCCCAGGCAGCCGCCGGTGATCTGGCTTTCGCCAATGGACTCGGTGGTGGCCAGGTTGACCCCGGTCTCGGCCTCGTCGGAGAGCCGGATGACCGTGGAGCCGGTGGCCGTTTGCGTGACGGCGCGCAGCGCCGCGGCGCCGGTCTCGAAGTCGGAGAAGGACCACGCCTCATAGCGGGCGGCCTCCGGCGCCCGGTGCACGCGCAGCCGGACCCGCGTGATGACACCGAAGACGCCCTCCGACCCGATGAGCAGCTGACGCAGGTCGGGGCCCGCGGCGGACTCGGGCGCACGGCCCAGGTCCAGGGTGCCCACCGGCGTCACCACGCGCAGGCCGCGCACCATGTCGTTGAATCGGCCGTAGCCCGCCGAGTCCTGCCCGGACGAGCGCGTCGCGGCGAAGCCACCGATCGTGGCGTATTCGAAGCTCTGCGGGAAATGCCCGAGCGAAAAGCCTTGGGCGCCAAGCATGCGCTCCGCATCCGGCCCGGTGACACCGGCTTCGAACACGGCCTGGCCGGACACCTCGTCGAGCGAGATCAGTCGATCGAGGCGGCGCAGGTCGAGGGTGACGACGGCGGGGAATTCACCGCGGATCGGATCCAGGCCGCCGACCACGCTGGTGCCGCCGCCGAACGGCACGACGGCGATGCGATGGTGCGAGCAGTAACGCAGGATCGTGGCGACTGCGTCCTCGTCGCCGGGGAGCAGGATCGCGTCGGGCGCATCCTGCACCCCGGTATCCCTGCGGCGCAGCAGGTCGAGCGTGGACTTGCCGCCGGCGTGCAGCAGCCGGTCCCGGTCGTCGGTGCGGCAGTAGGCGGCGCCGACGAGTTCGGCCAGCGCGTCGAGGTGCGCCTGCGGCAAGGCCGACGGCCGGAGGCGCACCGCGTCGGCTGCGAGTTCGGCCGCATCGGAATCCTCCACGCCGACAGCCTGTTTCAGCAGCGCCCGGATTCCCTCGGAGAGCGGCTTGGCCGCCGCGGGGTCACCCCACGCGTTCCACTTCATCGGGGGGACGAGGCCCTCGGGTTGCGTCATGCGTTACAGTATTACACATGCTGTCAATCAGTAACGCTCCGACTGTGGCGGACACGGGGGAGCGCATCCTCGCGGCGGCAGCCAGCTGTGTGGTCGACTTCGGGGTGGACCGGGTCACCCTGGCCGAAATCGCCCGGCGCGCCGGCGTCAGCAGGCCCACGGTGTACCGCCGCTGGCCGGACACGAAATCGATCGTCGCGGCGCTGTTGACCCGGCACGTCAGCGAGGCGATGCGGGACGCGCCGCTGCTCGGTGATGACCGCGAATCCCTTGTGCGACAGATCGTTACGGTGGCCGACTTGCTACGACGGGACCGGCTCGTCATGTCGGTGCTGCACTCCGAGCTCGCGCCGATCTACATCACCGAACGCCTGGGGACCAGCCAGCACATGCTGATCGACGCCCTGGCCGCCCGGCTCGCAGTGGCCCAGCGCACCGGCAGCGTCCGCGCCGGTGACCCCGTCCAGATGGCCACGATGGTGTTGTTGATCGCCCAGTCGACCATTCAGTCGGCCCAGATCGTCGAACCGATCCTGGACGCCGACGCGCTGGCCGGCGAGCTCGCCTACTCGCTGAACGGATACCTGTCGTGATACCCGATCCCACCGCGCTGAACGCCGCCCGCCGCGCGGCCGATCTCGCGGCCCTGGCCGAGGGCGAGCCGCTGGACGTCGTCGTGATCGGCGGCGGCATCACCGGCGCCGGCATCGCGCTGGATGCCGCCTCACGGGGCCTGCGGGTCGCGTTGGTGGAAAAGCACGACCTGGCCTTCGGCACCAGCCGCTGGAGCTCCAAGCTCGTCCACGGCGGGCTGCGCTACCTGGCCACCGGCAACGTGGGCATCGCCCGGCGCAGCGCCGTCGAGCGCGGAATCCTCATGAGCCGCAACGCCCCCCATCTCGTTCGCGCGATGCCGCAACTGGTTCCGCTGCTGCCGTCCATGAGCCGGGGCAAACGCGCCCTGGTGCGCGCCGGGTTCCTGGCCGGCGACGCGCTGCGGATGCTGGCGGGAACGCCGTCGTCGATCCTGCCCCGGTCGCGCCGGGTCGGCCCGGACCGCGTCGCGCAGATGGCGCCGACTGTGCGACGCGAGGGCCTGGACGGGGGTCTGCTGGCCTATGACGGGCAGCTGATCGACGACGCCCGGCTGGTCACCGCGGTCGCTCGCACCGCCGCGCAGCACGGCGCCCGGATCCTGACCTACGTGGCGGCGTCGAAGGCGGCCGGAAGCATGGTGCGGTTGACCGACCAGCGCACGGGGGAGTCGTTCGACGTCTCGGCGCCGGCGGTCATCAACGCGGCCGGGGTGTGGGCCGCCGAGATCGACGGCCTGTTGCGGCTGCGGCCCAGTCGCGGCACGCATCTGGTGTTCGATGCCGGCGCCTTCGGCAATCCCACTGCGGCGCTGACCATCCCGATTCCGGGCGAGCTCAACCGGTTCGTGTTCGCCATGCCCGAGCAGCTGGGCCGGGTCTACCTGGGGCTGACCGACGAAGCGGCGCCCGGCCCGATCCCGGACGTGCCCACCCCGTCGGCAGAGGAGGTCGCGTTCCTGCTCGACACGGTCAACACCGCGTTGGGGGTGGCGCTCGGCCCGGCCGACGTCATCGGCGCCTACGCGGGGCTGCGGCCGCTCATCGACACCGGCGAGGGCCGCACCGCCGACGTCTCGCGCGAGCACGCCGTCGTGGAGTCGGCGTCCGGGATCATCAGCGTGATCGGCGGCAAGCTCACCGAATACCGCTACATGGCGCAGGACGTGCTGGATCGCGCCGTCAGCGTCCGGCACCTGCGCGCCGCAAAGTGCCGGACGCACGACCTGCCGCTGATCGGCGCGCCCGCCAACCCGGGGTCGGTCGGCCCGGGCTCGGTTGCCGGGTTGCCCGCGTCGCTGGTGCGGCGGTACGGCGCCGAGGCGGCCAAGGTCGTCGCCACCGCCTCCTGCAAGCGCCCGACGGAACCGGTGGGCGAGGGCATCGACGTCACCCGGGCGGAATTCGAGTACGCGATCACCCATGAGGGCGCCCTGGACGCCGCCGACGTCCTGGATCGGCGCACCCGCATCGGCTTGGTGGAATCCGACCGCGAGCGGGTGGCCGCGGTGGCCGAGGAGTTCGTGGAGCGGTTCGGCTAGGGCGCCAGGGTTTCAATTCTGACTGTAAATATCGAATGATAGTTACTATCATTATGTCTATGACCACCACGCGCGTTCCCGTACTCATCGTCGGCGCCGGCGCCGGCGGCCTCGCCACCTCCGCATTGCTCGCCAGGCATGGGGTACGTTCGCTGCTGGTCGAGAAGCGGCATGAGGTCTTCATCTATCCGAAGGCCCGCAACCTGAGCTTTCGCAGCCTGGAAATCCTGCGTGGCCTCGGTCTCAGCGACCAGGTACATGCGGTGGCCGACCATGTCTCGGCCCTGATGGTCAGGCCCGCGCTCAACAGCCCCGAGGAGAAGCTGGCCATCGACGTCAACGCGGTCTTCGCGGGACTCGATGCGCTGAGCCCGGAGCCCGCGGCGCAGTACTGTCCGCAGAGCAGGCTGGAGCCGATCCTGCTCGCCGAAACGCGCCGACGGGGAAGCGAGGTGCGATACGGGACGGAAGTGGTGTCGCTCGAGCAGGACGGGGCCGGCGTCACCGCGGTGGTCCGCGACCGGGATTCGGGGGAGCCGGAGACCATCCGCGCCGACTACCTCGTCGGCGCCGACGGCGTGCACAGCCCGATCCGAAACTGGCTGGGCATCACCACATCCGGCTACGGCGCACTGCCGATCTACGTCGTGTTCATCTACTTCCGGGCGCCCTGGACGAAGTTCGTCTCGCACCTGGCCGACGGCGATGGCGTGCAGGTCAAGAACGCCGACGTCGACGGCATCTTCCTGCTGGTCGAGGGCGACCTGGGCATGTTCATCACCATGTATTTCCCGGGCAGCGGCGAGACGGCCGACCAGTTCACCCCGCAGCGGTGCCGCGATGTGCTCACCAAGGCGATCGGCGAGCCGATCGACATCGACGTCATCGAGGTCGCGGCGTGGCAGCCCTACGAGCAGGTCGCCGACCAATTCCAATGCGGCCGCGCCTTTCTCGTCGGCGATTCGGCGCACACCATGCCGCCGTTCAAGGCCGGGGGAGCCAACACCGCGATTCAGAGTGCCCACAACTTGGCATGGAAGCTCGCCGCCGTGCTGGACGGGACCGCAGGTCCGGCCCTGCTGGAGACCTACCACGCCGAACGCCACCCGGTGGGGCGATTCGCGGCGCGCCAGTCGCTGACCGGCCCTACGCTTGCGGTGCTCCCCTTGAGCGACGACCGCCCGCAGCTGCCGGCCGACGAAGAGTGCTCGATGTTCGAATTGCTCATCGGATACCGCTACCACTCGGCGGCCATTGTGAACGGGCAGGGGGAGCCGGACACGGTGCAACTGGTCTCGGAGTTGCGCGCCCAGCCCGGCACCCGGGTGCCGCACGTGTGGGTGCGCGACGGTGTCTCGACGCTGGACCTGCTGGGCCCGGGATTCACGGTGCTCACCGGCGACGAGCGCTGGTGTGCCGCCGCGGCTTCGGTGTCGGTGGCCGCGCAGCGCGTCTACAGCGACGAGTGGGCGGCGGCCACCGGGCTCGGCCCTTCCGGCGCCCTGCTGGTTCGCCCCGACGATTTCGTCGGCTGGCGCTGTGACGCGCTACCCGCAAATCCGGAAGGCGAACTGCGGCAGGCGCTTACGACGATCCTGGGCCGCTGAGGACTCCGCGAGCGTAACCACACTGCGATTTCAGACCCGGTTTTTCGCAGTACGGTTACGCTCGCGAGCGCACGAAGTTCGAGCGTAAGAAATTACAGCGGGATGTTCTTGTGGCGTCCGCGGCGCGCCGGCGCCTGGGCCAGCGCCTCGGTGAGCTTGCTGCGGGTGTGCGAGGGGTCGATCTTCTCGTCGACCACACCGATCTCGATGGCGCTGTCCACACCACCGGCGATCTTCTCGTGCTCGGCCGCCAACTCGTCGTGCAGCGCCTCGCGCTCGTGATCGGCCGCGGCGGCCAGCTTCTTCTTGTGCAGGATGCCGACGGCGGCCTTCGCGCCCATCACGGCCACCTCGGCGTCCGGCCAGGCGTACACCTTGGTCGCGTTGAGCGACCGGGAGTTCATCGCGATGTAGGCCCCGCCGTAGGTCTTTCGGGTGACCAGCGTGACGCGCGGAACCGTGCACTCGCCGAAGGCGTGCAGCAGCTTCGCGCCGCGGCGCACCACGCCGCCCCACTCCTGGTCGACACCGGGCAGGTAGCCCGGCACGTCCACGACCACCACCAGCGGGATGCCGAACGCGTCGCAGAGCCGCACGAAACGCGCTGCCTTCTCGGCGCTTTCGGAGTTCAGGCAGCCGCCCAGCCGCAGCGGGTTGTTCGCCAGCACGCCGACCGTCCGGCCGGACAGCCGGCCCAGGCCGATCACCATCGACGGCGCCCAGTTGGCCTGGAACTCGTCGAACGGGGTCTCGTCGTCGAGGATCGCGGTCACGATCGGACGCACGTCGTAGGCCCGCCGCGCCGATTCCGGCAGCAGCGCGTGGATGTCGGTGTCACCCGCTTCGGCCTTGGTGCGGTCGAAATGCCCCTGCTGGCAGAACAACCCGACCAGGCGGCGGCCGCGCTCGTACGCGTCGAGCTCGTCGTCGGCGACGATGTGGCACACCCCGGACTTCTTGTGGTGGGTCTCCGGGCCACCGAGGGACGCCATGTCGACGTCCTCACCGGTGACGCTGCGCACCACGTCGGGCCCGGTGACGAACACCCGGCTCTCGGGCGCCATCACGATGACGTCGGTCAGCGCGGGGCCGTATGCGGCGCCGCCGGCGGCGAATCCGACGACCACCGAGATCTGCGGGACGTATCCCGACGCGCGGATCATCGCCTCGAACACCGTCCCGACCGCGTGCAGCGCCTTGACGCCCTCGGCCAGCCGGGCTCCGCCGGAGTGCCAGATACCCACGATCGGGCTCTGTTCCTCGATGGCGGTGTCGTAGGCGTTGACGATGTGCGCGCAGCCCTCGACGCCCATGGCGCCGCCCATCACCGTTCCGTCGGTGCAGAACGCGATGGTGCGCACACCGTTGACGGTGCCCGACGCCGACAGCACCCCGGAGCGGTCACGCTCGTGCAGCAGCTCGACGCTGCCCTCGTCGAAGAAGTTGCTCAGACGCAGCAACGGGTCCCTGGGGTCGAGCGACTCGCCGACCGACGCGGGGGCCATGATTGTCATCGCAAGGTCTCCTGTTCTCCGGTGTGCTCTCGGTTGAGAAGCGGTGATCAGTACCGCCCGAACACGATCGCGACGTTGTGGCCGCCGAATCCGAACGAGTTGTTGATCGCGTATTCGTAGTTGCCCGGCCGCGGCTTACCCGACACCACGTCCAGATCGATCTCAGGGTCGAGGTTTTCCAGGTTCAGTGTCGGCGGAACGACCTGGTCCCGCAGGGCTTGCACCGTCAGGATCGATTCGACCGCACCCACGGCGCCGACCGAGTGCCCCAGCGCCGCTTTGGGCGCGTAGACCGCCGCGTTGCCGCCGTGGGCGCCCAGCGCGTTGTTGATCGCCTTGCTCTCGGCGACGTCACCCACCGAGGTGCCGGTGGCGTGGGCGTTGACGTGCTGGATGTCGGAAGGCGACAAGCCGGCGAGCTGAATCGCCCGGCTCATCGCGTGCCCGGCCCGCAGCCCGTTGGGATCGGGCGCCACCATGTGGTAGCCGTCCGAGGTGATGCTGGCACCCATGATGCGGGCCAGGATGTTGGCCCCACGAGCCTTGGCGTGCTCCTCGGTCTCGATCACCATGAGCGCCCCCGCCTCGCCGAACACGAAGCCGGTGCGGTCCCGGTCGAACGGGCGGCACGCGCCCGCCGGGTCGTCGTTCTTGGTCGACATCACGATGCGCATCTGGGCGAACGCCGCGATCGGCACGGCTTCGATCTTGGTCTCCACACCACCGCAGATGGCGATGTCGGCCTCGCCGAAGACGATGTTGCGCCACGCCTGGGCGACGCCCTCGGAGCCGGACGCGCACGCCGAAACGGGAGTGATCACACCCGCCTTGGCATGCCGCTCCAGGCCTACCGCCGCGGCGGCGCCGTTGGGCATGTACTTCTGCACCCCGAGCGGCGAAACCGCCTTCATGCCACGAGCGCGCATGTCGTCGTAGCTGAAGACCATCTCCTCCGAGGAGCCCAGACCGGTGCCGATGGACACCATCAAGCGGTCGGAGTCGACCTCGGGCGAGCCGGCGTTCTCCCAGACCCGCCGGCTCAAGATGGTGGACATCCGCTGCAGATAACCCGTCCGGCGCAGCTCGACGCGGGTCATCTGGCTGTCGAATTCCTCCAACAGATGCCCGCCGATCTTCACCGGCAGGTCGAACTCCTCGACGAACGGGTCCTCGAGTTTGCGGATACCACTTTGGCTGTCCAACAACAGCTTCCAGGTGGTTTCGGCATCAGTTGCCAGAGCGGTCGTCATGGCGACGCCAGTGACGACCACGTTCGGGAGAGTTTTCCCGGTAACTAGCTCTGTCATGGGGCTTGCGAACGTTCCTTCCGTACTTGTCGGCTCTTCCCCGGGCCGTTACGGCCCGGGTCGTCGCCCGACGCCGTGCTCAGTACCGCCCGAAGGCGAGCGCCACGTTGTGGCCCCCGAATCCGAACGAGTTGTTGATGGCGTAACGGAAATCGCCGTAGCGAGGTTCGCCCGCGACAACATCAAGGTCGATCTCGGGATCAGGGGTTTCGTAGTTGAGTGTTGGCGGTATCACGCCGTCCCGAAGGCTCAATACCGTGAGAACAGATTCCAGCGCACCGACCGCTCCGATGGAGTGGCCCAGTGCGGATTTCGGTGCGTACACCGCCGCTTGCTCGCATCCGGCGACCCGGATGGCGTTGGCCTCGGCCGTGTCGCCGATCGGTGTTGCCGTCCCGTGCGCGTTGACGTGGTCAATGTCCTTGGGGGACAAGCCCGCCAACTCCAGCGCCCGCGTCATCGCCCGGCCGGCGCGCACGCCGTCGGCCGCCGGCGCCACCATGTGGAAGGCGTCCGAGGTGATGCCGGCGCCCATCAACCTGGCCAGCGGCTTGGCGCCGCGGGCCTTGGCGTGCTCCTCGGTCTCGATGAGCATCATGGCCCCGGCCTCGCCGAACACGAACCCGTCACGGTCCTTGTCGAACGGCCGCGATGCGCGTTCGGGCTCATCGTTGCGAGTGGACATGGCCCGCATCATGGAGAATGCCGCGATGGGCAGCGCCTCGATGGGACCCTCGACGCCACCGCACACGGCGACATCCGCGTCGCCCATGACGATCTGGCGCCACGCGTGGGCGATCGCTTCGGAGCCCGACGAACAGGCCGACACCGGGGTGATGACCCCGGCGCGCGCCCCGAGCTGCAGGCCCACCACCGCCGCGGCGCCGTTGGGCATGATCATCTGAACGGCGAGCGGCGACACCTTGCGGGGGCCGCCCTCGTTCATCAGGTCATAGCTCTCGACGATCCTTTCGGCGCCACCGAGCCCGGTGCCGACCACGACCGAGAACCGGTCGGGGTCGAGCTCCGGGGTGCCGGCAGATTCCCACAGCTGAGTGCTGAGCAACTTGGCCAGCCGCTGGACGTAGGACATCCGCCGCAAGTCGAGCCTGCTCATGTGCTCGTCGATGGGCTCCTTGAGGTGACCCCCGATCTTCACGGGCAGGTCCCACTTGGTGACGAACTCGTCTTCGAGAACGTGGATGCCGCTTTCGCCGGCCAACAAACCCTTCCACGTGCTCTCGATGTCCGACGCGACCGATGTCGTCGCCGTGACGGCGGTTACCACAACGCTGGGGTAACCGCCATTAGCAGTGGAAGGCTTGCTCACTTGTCCGCGTCCATCCTCGCCTTGACGTTGGCGACGGCGTCGGGGTTCTCGGTCTCCAGCTTGGCGCGCAGCGCCTCGGCAGCCTCGGGGTTCTCTTCCTCGAGCTTCTGGATGTAGGAGACGACATCACCGACGGTGCGCAGGCCGGCGAGGTCCTCGTCCGGGATCTTCACGCCGTACTTGTCCTCGGTCTGCACGGCGATCTCAACCATCGACAGCGAGTCGATGTCCAGGTCGTCGACGAACGACTTCTCCGGGGTGACCTCGGACGGCTCGATACCGGTGACCTCTTCGATGATCTCCGCGATACCGGCGATGATTTCTTCCTGGCTGACGGCCACAGCGTCTTCCCTTCGTAATGTGTTGTGTTGATCGAACAGAGCGTTATAGAGCGTTATGTGGTTGTACTGGATGCGGCTTTCTAGAGTTCGGCCAGTGCGTCCAGGTCTGCGGGTGCCTTGACGGCGCGGGTGGTGACCCCCCGAAGTTCTCGTTTGGCGATACCCGTCAGAGTGCCCGCGGGCGGGAACTCCACGGCCGCCGTGACCTCGCGGTCACGCATGGTCGCCGTGCACAGGTCCCAGCGCACCGGCTGGGTCAGCTGGGCGACAAGCGCCTCCATCGCCGCCGCCGCGGAGGCGACGGGCTGCCCGTCGCGGTTCGACAGCAGCGTGGCAGTGGGCTCGGCGGTCGCGACGGCGGCCGCAGCGGCGGCGTAGCGGTCGAGGGCCGGCGCCATGTACTTGGTGTGGAACGCCCCGGCCACTCCGAGCGCGCGGACCCGGGCCTTGGCCGGCGGGTCCTCGGCCAGCTTCTCCAGCGCCGTCAGCGGGCCGGCGGCGACGATCTGGCCGGCGGCGTTGCGGTTGGCGGGGAACAGGTCGAGCTGCTCGAGGCGGGCCAAGACCTCGGCCTCGTCACCGCCGAGCACGGCGGACATGCCGGTCGGCTCGATGGCGCACGCCTTGGCCATTTCGGCGCCGCGGGTGGCGGCCAGCGCGACGGCGTCATCGGCGGCCATCACACCGGCGATCGCGTACGCCGCGATCTCGCCGACGGAGTGGCCCGCCACGATCAGGTCCGCATTCTTGGTTTCGGAGGAAAGCAGGCCGCGCTTGGTGAGTTCCTGGTGGGCCAGCAGGGTGGCGGCGACGACCAGGGGCTGGGTGACCGCGGTGTCGGTGATCTCCTCGGTCGACGCGGTGGTGCCCAACCGGACCAGGTCGAGGCCGCTGGCCTTCGACCACAGGTCGAGCTGGTCCGCGGCGCCCGGCAGGTCGAGCCACGGCGAGAGCATCCCCTCGGTCTGCGAACCCTGTCCGGGCGCAAGCAATGCAATCACGTGTTTAAGAGAACACTGTGGAAACGGTTTTGGCGGGTGTAACAGATTATGAACCTCGTCTTAGGTTTTTGTGTAGTCCCCACAAAATAGCTCCGTAAGCTACGTGTTCGATACCGTGCCGCGACCTGTGGCCTGGGTCACTCTGAGTCGGATTGCCCCCCGATAGCCGCCCTGACCGGCAGCGGAACCGGAGGCATCGCGTTGGTGCCGACGCTAGCGGGGGCGGTGGGGTAGTTGAGCTGCCCGACGGTCGCCGCCACTCGCAGCACGTATGCGTCGCGGGGCTGGGTGGGATCGCGTCCGGTGAAGTCGGTGATCCGCTTGAGCCGGTAGCGCACTGTGTTTGGATGAACGAACAACTTTCTGGCACAAGCTTCAATCGCGCCGCCACAATCTAAGTAAGCGTCAAGAGTCTCGATGAGCGTGGGCCCCGCGTCGGCCAGCGGCCCCATGACGTCGGTGTGCAACGCCACGATGGCCGAGGAGTCCCCCATCAGGGCGCGTTCGGGCAGGAGCTCCCGCGCCAGCACTGGCCGCGGCGCCCCCCGCCAGCCGCCGACGGCGTTCATCCCGGAAATCGCCTCGCTGGCGCTGTGGTACGCCGCGGTCAGCATCGGCGCCGTCGGTCCGATGACCACGGGCCCGTCGGAGAACGCGTTCAGCAGTTCGCCGAGGAATTTGTCGGTTGGCGACAGTTGGCCCGACACGATGGCGACCAGCCAGGTGCCGTGCACGTCCGTGAGGGCCGCGCGGCCGTGCCGTGCGGCGATGTCGCGGACGTGCTGGCTGGCCCGCTGGCTGTCGCCCGGCCCGGTGGTGCCGTCACGTCCGGGTGCTGGAGCCCCGACCACGACGGTGGCCGGGGCGGTGGTGTCCCAGTTCAGCGCGGCGGCCCGGGACAGCAGCTCGGGGCCGGTGTCGCCGCGGACCACCGCGTCGACCACGCTGGCCTCCATCCGGCTGTCCCAGGTGCCGCGCGCCTCGGCCGCGTTGGCGTAGGCCGACGCGGCGGTGAACGCCAGGTCGCGGCTGTACTTCAACACGCCCACGGTCAGCGCGGTCAACTGATCCTCGGAGCGGGCCACCAGCGGCAGCACCTCCTCGAAGAACTCCATCGTGACGCGCACCATGTCGACGCTGTGCCGCAACGCGATCCGGCGGGCCAGGTCCTGGGGCACCAGCTCGAAGGCCTGGGCGGTGTAGCTGACGTTGCTGTGCGGGTCCTGCATCCACTCGACGAAGTTGTTGATGGACGTCTGCACCACCAACGCCACGCTGGCCCGCTGCGAGGCTTCCAGGTCGGCGAAGAACGGCAACCGGTCCTGCATCACCGAGACGGCTTCGGTGGCCAGCCGGCCGGAGTGCTGCTTGAGCCGGCGCAGCACGGAATCCGGCACCGTGTCCAGCAGCTCGAGCGGAGACCGGGGCTGCTTGGCGAACGGGCCGGCGAACGGGTTGTCATTCACCCCTAAAACCTACGCCACTTTTCTGGAAGGATCCGCCAAAGGGTGGGGTGTTTTGGCTGTCCGAGGAGCCGCGAGCGTGAAGGTAGCTTCACGCTCGGCGCCGAACGTGAAGGTAGCATCACGCTCGGCAGAAGGCGGTGGCCCGCTAGGCCACGCCGGGGTCGGACGTCTGCTCGGGCGCGGCCTGTACGTCGTCGATCTTGTACTGGCGCGCGGCCGCGACGGGAACCGAGGGGTCGATCTCGCCGTCGCGCGCCAACGCCTCCAGCACCGCGACCACCTGCGACTCGGCGTCGGTGTTGAAGTAGCGCCGGGCGGCGGGCCGGGTGTCGGAGAAACCGAAACCGTCGGTGCCCAGGGTGACGAACGTGTTGGGCACCCACGGCCGGATCTGCTCCGGGACGGCGCGCATCCAGTCCGAGACCGCGATCACCGGGCCGCTGGCGTTCGCCAGGGCCTGGGTCACGTAGGCGGTGCCGGCCGGCCGGTCGGGGTAGCGCAGCTTCGCCTTCTCGACGGCCACGCCGTCGCGGTTCAGTTCGCCCCAGCTGGTCACCGACCAGACGTCGGCGGCGACGTCCCACTCGGCGGCCAGCATCTCGGCCGCCTGCAGCGCAGACGGCATCGCCACGCCGGAGGCCAGGATGTGCGCCGTGTTCGCGCGCTGTTCGGTGGCGGGACGGTAGCGGTAGATGCCGCGCAGCACGCCCTCGGGATCGAAGTGCTCCGGCTCCGGCGGCTGCACGTACGGCTCGTTGTAGATCGTGATGTAGAAGTACACGTCCTCGGGGTCGTCGCCGAACATCCGCGCCAGCCCGCTCTCGACGATGTAGGCGATCTCGTAGGCGAACGCCGGGTCGTAGGCCACCACCGCCGGATTGGTGCTCGCCAGCAGCAGCGAGTGGCCGTCGGCGTGCTGCAGACCCTCGCCGGTGAGCGTGGTGCGCCCCGCGGTGGCCCCCAGCAGGAAGCCGCGGGCCATCTGGTCGGCGGCGGCCCACAGTCCGTCGCCGGTGCGCTGGAAGCCGAACATCGAATAGAAGATGTAGATCGGGATCATCGGCTCGTTGTGGGTGGCATACGAGGTGCCGGCCGCGATGAACGAGCCCACCGAACCCGCCTCGCTGATGCCCTCGTGCAGGATGTGCCCGGTTGCGCTCTCCTTGTAGGCCAGCATCAGCTCGGCGTCCACGGCGGTGTACAGCTGGCCCAGGCGGTTGTAGATCTTCAGCGACGGGAACCACGAGTCCATTCCGAACGTGCGCGCCTCGTCGGGGATGATCGGCACGATCCGCGGGCCAACCTCCTTGTCCCGCAACACTTCCTTGAAGGTCCGCACCGTCGCCATGGTGGTGGCGACCTCCTGGGTGCCCGACCCCTTCTTCAGCGGGGCGTAAATGTCACGCGGGGGAAGCTTGAGCGCCTTGGCCTTGGTGCGGCGCTCGGGCAGGAAGCCGCCCAGGGTGCGGCGACGGTCGAGCATGTAGCGGATCTCCGGCGCGTCCGGACCGGGGTGGTAGTAGGGCGGCAGGTAGGGATTCTCGTCCAGCTGGGCGTCGCTGATCGGGATCCGCATCGAGTCCCGGAAGTGCTTAAGGTCTTCCAGCGCAAGCTTTTTCATCTGATGGGTGGCGTTGCGGCCCTGGAAGTGCGCACCCAGCGAATAGCCCTTGATGGTCTTGGCCAGGATCACCGTCGGCTGGCCCTTGTGGTCGATGGCGGCCCGGTAGGCGGCGTACACCTTGCGGTAGTCGTGGCCCCCGCGCTTGAGGTTCCAGATCTCGGCGTCGGTCATGTTCTCGACCAGCGCCTTGGTGCGCGGGTCGCGGCCGAAGAAGTGGTCCCGCACGTAGGCGCCGTCGTTGGCCTTGTACGTCTGGTAGTCGCCGTCGGGGGTGGTGTTCATCAGGTTGACCAGCGCGCCGTCGCGGTCGGCGTGCAGCAGGGCGTCCCACTCGCGGCCCCACACCACCTTGATGACGTTCCAGCCCGCCCCGCGGAAGAACGACTCCAGCTCCTGGATGATCTTGCCGTTGCCGCGCACCGGGCCGTCGAGCCGCTGCAGGTTGCAGTTGATCACGAAGGTCAGGTTGTCCAGGCCCTCGAGTGCCCCGACGTGCAACATTCCCCGGCTCTCGGGCTCGTCCATCTCGCCGTCGCCCAGAAAACACCACACGTGCTGGTCGGAGGTGTCCTTGATGCCCCGGTCGTGCAGGTAGTGGTTGAACCGCGCCTGGTAGATGGCGTTGAGCGGGCCCAGCCCCATCGAGACGGTGGGGAACTCCCAGAAGTCGGGCATCAGCCGCGGGTGCGGATAGGACGGCAACCCGCCCCCGGCGTGGCTGTGTTCCTGGCGGAAGCCGTCCAGCCGATCCTCGCTGAGCCGGCCCTCGAGGAAGGCGCGCGCATAGATCCCAGGCGAGGCGTGGCCCTGGATGAAAACCTGGTCGCCGCCGCCGGGATGCGATTTGCCCCGGAAGAAGTGGTTGAAGCCGACCTCGTAGAGCGCCGCCGACGACGCGTAGGTCGAAATGTGGCCACCGACGCCGACTCCCGGCCGCTGGGCGCGGTGCACCATGATCGCGGCGTTCCACCGGATCCACGCCCGGAAGCGCCGTTCGACGTCCTCGTCGCCGGGGAACCACGGCTCCAGCTCCGTCGGGATGGTGTTGACGTAATCGGTTGACGTCAGCGACGGAATGGCGACACGCTGCTCGCCGGCCCGTTCCAGCAGTCGCAGCATCAGATACCGCGCCCGCGCCGGCCCGGAGCGCTCCAGCAGGTCGTCGAACGACTCCAGCCACTCCGAGGTCTCTTCGGGGTCGATGTCGGGCAGGTACGACGCGACACCTTCGCGGATCACCCGAACCCGGTCGGGTTCGCTTGCGCTGCTAGGGGATTTGGCCAGATCGTGGCGCGCGAACTCGGTTGTCAACGCACTGCTCCTGTAGTTGGCGGGGGATATGCCCTCGGGTGCTGCGCACCGTCTCCCTCTATCGTGCCGCACCCGCCTGTGGCGGGGCCAGCCGACGTCCGGTAGCCGACGCGGGTTCACCGGGCCGACACGAACGCGTGCGTGGCGGGACTTTCGGCAAAGGCACCCGGTAACGTCAGGGCGTGCTCATCGGATGGCGTGCCGTCCCTGCGGGGAGCTTCCCCAGGCGAGGCGCTCTGGCGCTCGGATGTATCGCGGCGACGCTGATGGGGATCGTGGGGTGTACCAGCGTCACCAACGGGACGGCCACCCCCGACACCCAGGTGGCCCCGGCCTATCGCCAGTCGGTGTCGGCGTCGGTGTCGGCCTCCTCCGCGACGTCGCGCGTGCGCGAGTCGCAGCGGCAGCAGTCGCTGACCACCCGGGCGGTGCGCACGTCGTGCGACACGCTGGCCACCTCCAGCAAGGACGCGATCGACAAGGTCAACGTCTTCGTCGGCGCCTTCAACGCGGGCCGCGGCACCGGCCCCACGGAAGGGCCGGCCATCGACGCGCTGAACAGCAGCGCCGACACCGTGGGCAGCAGCTTCAACGACGCGCTGTCCCAGCAGCTGAAGGACGCGTTCAACGCCTACATCGACGCCGCCCGCGGCGTGGCCAACGCGATCGGCACCCACGCGCCGACGGGGGAATTCAATCGGCGGGTGGACCGGCTTAACGACGCCAAGACGAAGGCGCTGAAACTCTGCCTGGCGTCCTTCTGAGGCGCCTGGTGAGGCGCGAGTGACGACCGGGTTGTGGCTGTGCGACGATAATCCCCAATCGCAGAGCGCGCAGATGGCTTGCGGAGAGATGCAAGGAGGCTCCACGGTGGTCGCGGCGGATCACGCCCCGGGCTACGCCCGCAAACTGGGCATCCAACGAGACCAAGTTGTCCAGGAATGGGGCTGGGACGAGGACACCGACGACGAGATCCGCGCTGACGTCGAGGAAGCGTGCGGCGGTGATTTGCTCGATGAGGACACCGACGAGGTGGTCGACGTCGTGCTGCTGTGGTGGCGTGACGGGGACGGCGACCTGGTGGACACCCTGATGGATGCGATCAGCCCGCTGGCCGAGGACGGCGTGATCTGGGTGCTGACGCCCAAGACCGGCAAGCCCGGCCACGTGCTGCCGGCCGAGATCGCCGAGGCCGCGCCCACCGCCGGCCTGATGCCGACCTCGTCGGTGAACTTGGGCGATTGGAGCGCCAGCCGACTGGTGCAGCCGAAGTCCCGAACCGGGAAGCGTTGATGCTGCCCGTCGGCGCCACCGCCCCGGACTTCACACTGCGCGACCAGAACCAACAGCGGGTCACCCTGAGCACCTACCGCGGCGCCAAGAACGTCTTGCTGGTGTTCTTCCCGCTCGCCTTCACCGGCATCTGCCAGGGCGAGCTGGATCAGCTGCGCGATCACCTGCCCGACTTCGAGAACGACGACAGCGCGGTGCTGGCCATCTCCGTGGGTCCGCCGCCCACGCACCGGATCTGGTCGCTGGAGAGCGGGTTCACCTTTCCGGTGTTGTCGGACTTCTGGCCGTCCTGCCTGACATGACCAACCCCCGCCTGCATTCATCGACGACCCTGCGTGTCGCTCGCGCGTAGGCTACCGCCCACGCCTTGCGTCTCCCGGGTGGGGTTCGCCGGCCGCGCGCCGCGGCCCGAAAGCGCGACCGCCAGGAACCGGCCCGAATGCGGTTCCCCGCGAACGTCCTTCACGGGCGGAGTGCGGATGATCACCGTCGCGGCGGGCCAGGTGCGGCGTGGGCTTGCCTACAGTAATTGCATGGAATTCGGTTTGCGCCGGCACGCCGAGGGTGGCCCCGGCCTGCTCGAGATCGAGGACTGCCTGGACGCCGACGGCAACGTCATGCCGCCGCCGGACGTCACGCTGATCTCGCTGATCGATCGCAACATCGCGAATGTCGGTGACGCCGTGGCGTACCGGTTCCTGGACTACAGCCGATCGGCCGACGGGCTGGTCGAAGAGGTGACGTGGAAGCAGTTCGGGGTCCGGTTGGAAGCCATCGGCGCGCGCGTGCAACAGGCGGCGAGCCGCGGTGAGCGCGTCGCGGTGCTGGCGCCGCAGAGCCTCGACTATGTGATGGGTTTCTACGCGGCGATCAAGGCCGGAACCATCGCCGTGCCGCTGTTCGCACCGGAGTTGCCCGGGCATGCGGAACGTCTCGATACCGCGCTGCGCGACTCTGAGCCGACGGTCGTGTTGACGACGGCGGCGGCGCGGGGCGCGGTCGAGGATTTTCTGAGCACCCTTCCGCAACTGCAGCGGCCGCGAGTCATCGTCATCGACGAGATCCCCGACTCGGAGCGGGGATCCTTCGCCCCCACCGAGTTACGTCATGACGACGTCTCCCACCTGCAGTACACGTCGGGTTCGACCCGGCCCCCGGTGGGCGTGGAGGTCACGCACCGAGCCGTCGGCACCAACCTGGTGCAGATGATCCTTTCGATCGACCTGCTCGACCGCGACACCCACGGGGTGAGCTGGTTGCCGCTCTACCACGACATGGGCCTGTCGATGATCGGCTTCCCGGCGGTGTACGGGGGACACTCGACACTGATGTCGCCCGCCGCGTTCGTCCGCAGGCCGCAGCGCTGGATCAAGGCCTTGTCCGCCCAGGCGGGCCGCGCCGTCACGGCGGCGCCGAACTTCGCCTACGAATGGGCGGCCCAGCGGGGTCTGCCCGCCCCGGGTGAGGACGTCGACCTGAGCAACGTGGTGCTGATCATCGGTTCCGAACCGGTCAGCATCGACGCGATCACCACCTTCAACAAGGCGTTCGCCCCGTACGGGTTGAAGCCCACGGCGTTCAAGCCGTCGTACGGCATCGCCGAGGCCACCCTGTTCGTCGCGACCATCGCCCCCGACGCCCAGGCGACCGCCGCCTATTTCGACCGTGACGAGCTGGGCGCCGGTCGCGCGGTGCGGGTCGCTGCGGACGCCCCGGGAGCGGTCGCGCAGGTCTCCTGCGGTCAGGTCGGCCGCAGCGAATGGGCCGTCATCGTCGACCCGGACAGCGGGACCGAGCTGCCCGACGGCCATATCGGCGAGATCTGGATACAGGGCAACAACGTCGGCCGGGGCTACTGGGGGCTGCCCGACGACACCCGGCGCGCGTTCGGCGCCCGGCTGCAGTCGCGGCTCGCCGCGGGCAGCCACGCCGAGGGGGCAAGCGTCGAACGCTCGTGGCTGCGGACCGGCGACCTGGGCACCCACCTCGACGGCGAGCTGTACGTCACGGGCCGGATCGCCGACATGGTCAGCGTCGACGGCCTCAACCACTACCCGCAAGACATCGAGGCGACCGTCGCCGAAGCGTCCCCGCTCGTACGGCGCGGGTACGTGACCGCCTTCGCAGTGCCGGCCGAGGGCACCGGTCAACAGCTGGTGATCGTCGCCGAGCGGGCGGCGGGCACCAGCCGCGCCGACCCGCAGCCGGCGATCGCGGCGATCCGTGCCGCGGTCTCGCGCCGCCACGGGCTGCCCGTGGCCGACGTGCGTTTCCTGCCGGCCGGCGCCATTCCACGCACCACCAGCGGCAAGCTGGCGCGCCGGGCCTGCCGCTCCCAATACCTGAGCGGCAGCCTGGGCAGCCACTGACCCCGCCGCGGCGGGACGGCCGAAAAGCGGGGCCCTCGCGGCGCGGTTGACTTAGTCTCCCTTGCGGAGGCGAACGATGGTGCTCAAGGTTGCGGTGCCGGCGGATCGGATTTGTGGCGACGTCGACACCGGCTACGGAAAGGTTGCCGACGCCTTCCGCGCCAGTTTCCGCGACGGCGCGGAAGTTGGCGCAGCCGTCGCGGTCTACCGGGACGGGGTCAAGGTCGTCGACTTGTGGGGCGGCTATCGAAACGGGTCGGCCAGGGAGCCCTGGCGGCCCGACACCATGGTCAACATGTTCTCCACGACCAAAGGGGTCGCCGCCCTGGTCGTGGCCGTGGCGGTGTCCCGGGGGCTCATCTCCTATGACGCCCGGGTGGCCGAGTACTGGCCGGAATTCGCGCAGGCGGGCAAGGACGAGGTGACCGTCCGGCAACTCCTCGGGCATCAGGCCGGGCTGTGCGCGCTCAAACCGAAGCCCACGCTGGCCGACGTCGCGGACCCCGCCAGGCTCTCGCCGATCCTCGCGGCGCAGGTACCGGCGTGGCGTCCCGGGACGCGGCACGGCTACCACGCGATCACGCTCGGCTGGTACGAATCCGAGCTGATCCGCCGGACCGACCCGGCCGGCCGCACGCTGGGCCGCTTCATGGCCGACGAAGTCGTCCGGCCGCTGGGACTGGACCTGCACATCGGGCTGCCGGATTCGGTCGATCGCGAGCGGGTGGCGCACGTCCATAACTGGGCGCGCGCGGAGACGCTGCTGCATCTGAACGTGATGCCGCCCGGATTCGTCGGCGCCTCGCTCAATCCGGTCGGCCTGACCGCGCGCACCATCGGGGTCCCGCGCGGCGTCAATGCGTTCAACGGCGATTACAACCGCGACGAGGTGCGCAGGGTCGAGATCCCGTCGGCCAACGGCATCGGCACCGCCCGGGCGGTCGCGCGGCTCTACGGCAGCGCGGCCACCGGGGGAGCCGAACTGGGCGTCGGCGGGGACACCCTCGAGGCGCTGACGGCGCCGGCGCACGCCCCGAGCCGGGGCGCTCGCGACAAGGTCATGAACGTGGACGTGGCATATTCGCTCGGATTCTGTAAACCGGTGCCGCACTTCGCCTTCGGCTCCTCGGACAAGGCCTTCGGCACTCCCGGCTTCGGCGGCTCGTTCGGCTGCGCCGACCCGGACACCGGCGTCGGGTTCGCCTACGTGATGAATCGGCTGGGTTTTCACCTGTGGAGCGACCCGCGTGAACTCGCACTGCGGCAGGCGCTGTTTCGCGATGTATTCGGCGTGCGACCGCAGACGTGAGGCCGGTGGAGAGCCTTCCCGTCCGCTACGGTGAGGCTGCCGAGTTGCCTGGGGGACAGCCGGGAGATCCGCTGCACCAGCACCAGGAGGCGCCATGGTCGACCAGCCCCGCGGGGACACACGATTCGGCGGGGACCTCAACCCGTCGGCGGCCGACTCCACGCCGGTAAGACCGTCGATCGTCTCCCCACCCGCCGGCGCGCCCAACATCGTCGTGGTGTTGCTCGACGATGTCGGGTTCGGCGCCGCGTCGACCTTCGGTGGGCCGGTGCCGACACCCGCACTGGACCGCGTCGCGGGCGCCGGGTTGCGCTACAACCAATTCCACACGACCGCGCTGTGCTCACCGACGCGCGCCGCCCTGCTGACCGGTCGCAATCACCACAGCGCGCACATGGGCACCATCTGCGAGATCGCCTACGGATTCCCGGGTTACGACAGCGTGATACCGCAGAGCACCGCCACCGTCGCCCAGGTGCTGCGGATGAACGGCTACAGCACGGCGCTGTTCGGCAAAGCGCACTTCACCCCGATCTGGGAGATCGGGCCCGCCGGCCCGTTCGACCGCTGGCCGACCGGGCTCGGGTTCGAACGTTTCTACGGATTTCTGGGCGGGGACACCTCGCAGTACGAACCCGCGCTCTACGACCAGACCACGCCCGTCGAGCCGTACCTGGGACGGGACGACTACCACCTGACCGAAGACCTCGCCGACAAGGCGATCGACTGGATCCGGCTGCAGAAGACGTCCGCGCCGGACAAGCCGTTCTTCCTGTACTTCGCGCCCGGCGCCACCCACAGCCCCCACCAGGTGTGGCCGGAATGGTCGGACCGCTTCGCCGGCCGATTCGATGACGGCTGGGATGCCCTTCGGGAAAGCATCTACGCCCGCCAGCTGGAAATGGGCATCATCCCCGCCGGCACCGGGTTGACGCCGCGACCCGAGCAGATACCCGCGTGGGCGGACTACGACGACCGCTACAAGCCGGTGGCCCGGCGGTTGATGGAGGTCTACGCCGGGTTTTTGGCCCACACCGATGCCCAGGTCGCACGGGTGATCGACGCCGTCGACGCGTTAGGTCATTGGGAGAACACGTTGTTCATCTACCTGTGCGGCGACAACGGTGCGTCCGCGGAAGGGACGCTGCACGGCGCGTGGAGCTCACCGGCCTTCCAGAACGGCATGCCCGAGGATCCCGAGTGGTTGCTGGCCCACATCGCCGACTTCGGCACGCCCCGCTGCGAAAACCACTACAACGTGGGCTGGGCCTGGGCGCTCGACGCACCGTTTCAGTGGATGAAACAAGTGGCTTCCCACTTCGGGGGAACCCGCAATGGACTGGCGATCTCATGGCCGCGGGGCATCGCGGCGGCGGGGGAGCAGCGCAGCCAGTTCCACCACGTCATCGACATCGTGCCGACGATCCTGGAAGCCGCCGGCATCGACATGCCCACGTGTGTCAACGGCGTCGAACAGAAGCCGATCGAGGGTGTCAGCATGCGGTACTCGTTCGACGACCCCGCCGCAGCAGGTCGGCGGACCACGCAGTATTTCGAGATCTTCGGCAATCGCGCTGTGTACCACGATGGTTGGATCGCCTCGTGTTTTCACGGTCGACTGCCCTGGGTCCGCGCCCAGCGCGCCACCCCGTTCGGCGACACCGAACGCTGGGAGCTCTACCACCTGACCGACGATTTCAGCCAGGGCATCGACCTGGCCGCGCAACGGCCCGACAAGCTCGCGGAGCTGCAGGCCGTGTTCGATGCCGAGGCGCGGAAATACGACGTCTATCCGCTCAGCGACGCGACGCTGGCCCGTGCCTTTCCCGCAAACCGGCCGAGCCTGCTGGCCGAGCGCACCTCGATCACCTACTACGCCGGGCAGGTGCGCATCCCCGAACCCGTGACATTGAGCTACGCCAGCACCTCGTTCGATTTGCGGGCGCAGCTGACCATTCCGGTGGGGGGCGCTCAGGGCGTGGTCATCTGCATCGGGGGCGCGATGGCCGGGTGGAGCTTGTACTTGGAGCACGGCATTCCCCGCTTCGCCTACAACTACCTGGGTCATGAGCTCACGACCATCGCGGCGGCCGAGCCGCTGCCGGAAGGCCCTGTCGCACTGGGCCTTTCGTTCGAGTACGACGGCGGCGGTCTGGGCAAAGGCGCCTCGGTGTCGCTGCGTGTCAACGACATCACCGCGGCAGGCGGCCGCGTCGAACGCACGGTCCCGTTCCGCTTCTCGATGAGCGGCGAGACATTGGACGTGGGCACCGACACCGGCTCCCCGGTCGCGCCCTACGGGCACGATTTCCGGTTCACCGGCCGAATCGACCGCATCGACGCCACCGTGCACCCGCATCCCACCGATCTGGCCGCGGCGATCGCCGAGGCGGAGATGCGCGCCGCGCTCGGGGCGCAATAGTGCTTGCGATGTGGAGCGGCCTTGTCCCGCTGCTCCTCGGTTGTGCACTGGAGCCGATCGAAGTCGTCATCACGATCATGCTGCTGGGGACCCCGTCGCGCGTGCGGTCGGCCGGCGCCTGGGTTGCGGGGCACATCAGTACGCGCCTGCTGCAAGGCCTCATCTTCGGCACCATCCTGCATTGGGGAGCGCGCAGCGCCGACCCGGACCGCCCACACCACTGGATCGCTGCCACCGCGCTGTTGGTGGTGGCACTGCTGCTGCTGGTCACCGCGGCGCGGGAGCTGCTGACGGACGACGATCCCGACGCGCCACCGCCGAAGTGGATGACCATGCTGACGTCGGCCACGCCCGCCAAAGCGTTCTTCATCGGCGCCGGGGTCATCGCCGTGTCGGTGAAAGCCTGGGTCTTCACGCTCGGGGCCATCAGCGTGATCGGCACCGCGAATTTGAGCCGGCCCGCCAATGTCGGTTCCTACGTTCTCTTCGTGGCGCTCGCCGCGAGCGTGAATCTCCTCATCGTCGTCGTGGCAGCGGTTTTCCCTGACCGATCGCGCGCCCTGCTGGACAGGGTCTTGGGCTGGCTGCAAGGACACGACCGGCCGATCGTGATCGTGGTGAGCGTGGTCTTCGGTACCTGGTTCGCGATCAAAGCCCTGCGCGGCTTCGGGATTCTGTAGCTGGCCCGCCAGTCAGGGCGGCGTCACCGCGCGCCGTCGAATCCAAAACGTGTAGACCGCACCCACCGCGGCGGTGATCAGCCCGTAGAGCGCGACCGCCCCGTGTTCGTCCGCGTTGGGAAAGTTCGCCGACGCGATCGTCAACGCCGTCGCCGGGTGCCGGCAGCTGCTGGCGAATGCCAGCATCGCCGATGACTCTCGTTCGGGGCCGCCGAGCACATGTCCGACGACGACCGTGCCGCCCACGAACAACACCATCGCCACTAGCGTCGATTCGCCCAGGAGTTTCCACATGCTCGGCGCGGCGCCGATCAGGAGGACGACCATGGCCACCGGCAGAGCCCACCGCTGCACGCGGTCGATCGGTCCCCCGATGCGCGCCGCGACGGCCGGCCACCGCGTCCGGATCGCCATTCCCGCGGAGAGCGGCGCCACCACGGACATCAGCATCAGTTCCGCGATCGCCCAGGGGCTTGCGACATACTGGCGGCCGAACATCCGCCCGATCAGTGGCGCGGCCACCGAGATCACCGGAACCGCGAGGACGGCGAGCACCAGGACGAGGCCTAGCCCGTATTGAGCGCGCCCGCCCGCCTTTTCGCCGCGCCGCGGCAGCAGCGGCGGCAACGGTGAAATCGCCAGGGTGACAAGCGCGATGGCGACCTGGGGGCGCAGGTCGAGCACCCCCACCAGCACACCGGCAATGACCGGCGCGGCGACCATGACGGCCAGCAACGAGCGAGCCAACAGATCCGGTAGGCGCAACACGTACGCGACGTCGGCGAACCGCGCGGTCAACCCGTAACCGAGGATCACCACGAAGAGGCTGACCTGGAAGGCTATGCGCGCCGCGTCGGCCATGGTCACACCGGCCAGCCTGCCACGCCGGCCTCGGAGCGGTGCCGAGATGGCCGAGTACCACCACGGGAGGCCGCGCCGGATGGCCCCGGGGTGGCATCCTGGCCGTGTGGGTGTGCTCATCCGGTTGGCGGAGCTGTTGATCGTGATCCTGCCCCTGGCGGGTGCGACCGTCGCGGCGGTGCGCGCGTTCGAGGCCAACCGCCGACAGGCGGAGCCACCGCCGCGTGCGGACCACGCCGAAACACCGCGGGCCGAGCCACCGCGGACCGGCGACGATCACGTCGCACGGTGGCGGTCGCTGCGCCGCGTCCTCGACGAGCACGGCCGCACCGACGCGCGATGGCTCGCGTATGAGCTCGACGCCGCCAAGCTCCTCGACTTCCCGCTCATGACCGACATGCGCGATCCGCTCACGCTGGCCTTCCACAAAGCCAAGCTGCGAGCCGACTTCCTGCGCCCCGTCAAAGCCGAAGACCTGCTCGACGACCGCGACGCCGCCGCGCAATACCGGCAGGCCGTCGAGGATTACGTGACGGCCTTCAACGCCGCCGAGACAGAGGCGATGCGCAGGCGTCGCAGTGACTTCTCCGGAGCCGACCAGCAGCGGATTGCGCGGGCTCAGAACCTGCTACGGGTGGCTTCGGATCCCGCGGCGACACCGCAGGAACGCGGGCGCGCGTACGATTTGGCACGCCGGGAACTCGACGGCCTCATCGTCTTGCCGGCCACCACACAAGCCGGGATCGAGCGGGGGGTCTCCGGGGAGCTGGAGGGGTGACCGCGACGCCGGGCCCGCTTCGGCCGGCGCATCCGAGTCGCCTGACCTATGGGCAGGTGTATCCGCCGTCGATCACGATGTCGGAACCGGTCATGTAGCTGGAAGCCTCGCCGGCCAGGTAGAGGTACAGGCCCGTGAGTTCTTCGGGGCGGCCGATCCGCCCGAGCGGTATCTTCGGCTCCCACTCGCGGTGGTATTCGGTCAGCGGCTCCACGAGTTCGGTGAGGATGTAGCCCGGGCTGACGCTGTTGACCCGGATGTTGTGCGGCGCCAACTCCACGGCCATGGCCTTGGTCAGGTGGATCACCGCCGCTTTCGACGTGCAGTAGTGACCCACCTGCTGCGGGATGTTGATGATGTGGCCGGACATCGAGGCCGTGGTGATGATGCTGCCGCCGAGACCCTGCCGGACCATAGCCCGTGCCGCCGCCTGCGCGGTGAGGAAAACGCCTGTGACATTGGTGCTTTGGATCCGTTCGAACTCTTCGGGGGACATGCCGAGCATCGGAGTCACGGTGATGATGCCGGCGTTGCAGACCGCGATGTCGACGCCGCCCAACTCCGCGGTCACCCGTTCCAGCATCGCGGTCACCTGGTCGGGCTGGGTCACGTCGCAGGGGATGGGCACCACCCTGCCCTCACCGTCCGCCGCGATCTCCCGGGCGACCTGCTCCAGGCTCTCGGCACGCCGCGCCGCGATGGCCACGTCAGCCCCCGCTTGCAGGTAGGCCTGGGCCACCTTCTTGCCGATGCCGCTGGATGCCCCGGTGACCAACGCCCGTTTGCCGCGCAGATCGAACAACTTCAAGACGTTCATGCGATATCCCTTATCCAGAGAGCTACCTGTAACGGAAACACGTTCTAGTGTGTCCGCCATGGGCAAATTCACCAGGGCCGAAATCGAGCAAGCCGTCGAGAACTACACGCGGGTGGTGGAGGGGTGCAGCGCCTCGGGCGACTGGCGACCTTTCGCCGATCTCTTCACCGAGGATGTCGTCTACACAGAACATCACTACGGGGTGTTTCACGGCCGTGAAGCCGTGCGGGACTGGATCGTCGCCGTCATGGCGCCGTTCCCGCACATGCGATTTCCATCCGACTGGACTGCCTATGACGAGGACAACGACGCCGTCGTCGTGATGATCAAGAATCTTCTGGACCACCCGACAGATCCCGACGGCGAGCCCTTCTGGTTCCCGAACTGGACCCGGCTGGTCTACGCCGGCAACGGCTTGTTCTCCAGCGAAGAGGACATTTACAACCCCAACCGGGACGCGCCCGGCGTGGTGGCCGCCTGGCTGCAGGCCGGCGGCCGGCTCGAGTCAACCGAGATCCTGCAGCCCCAGGCCTAGCGGTCGTCAGCTCACCGCCGCGACCGGACGGCGCCCAATGCCTGCTCCCAGGCCAGCATGGTGGCGGCCTTCAGGTTGGCCGGCTTCACGCTGTCCCTGGACAGTAGCGCGATCGCGGCGGCCTTCGTCGTCGCCGACGCCTTCGACAGATGGCCGGAGTCGAACGGCGGGTGGGGGTCGTATTCGATGGCCAACTGGATCGCCTTTGCGCGGCCTTCGCCACCGATTTCGCCGGCCAGCCACAGCGCCAGGTCGAGTCCCGCCGACACCCCGGCGCTGGTGATCACGTTGTCCTGCAGCACGACTCGTTCATCGCCCACCGGGACGGCGCCGAACGCCTTCAACGCCGGGACCGTCAGCCAGTGCGACGTGGCGCGGCGGCCTGCGAGGAGGCCGGCCGCCGCCAGGATCACCGACCCGGAGCACACCGACGTCGTCCATCGGGCGGTCCGGTGGGCCTGCCGCAGCCAGTCCAGCAGCGCCTCGTCACGGGCATGCACCGGTGTGGACGGGCCACCCGGCACGAGAATGACGTCGGGCGAAGGGGTTTCGGCCAGCGAATGGGTGGCCCCGAGCACCAGCACGCCGGAGTCAGCGGTGATCGGCCCCGGCTGGTGCCAGACGAACCGCACTTCGGCGTCCTGCAGGTTGCGCAGCACCTCGTACGGTCCGATCATGTCCAGCGCGGTGAATCCCGGATAGCTCACGATCGCGATCTGGGTCATGGGTGTCGTCCTCTCGGTTTCAGGCGTCGCTTTCAGGCGAAGGCCTTGCGGTATTGATCGGGCGGGATACCGACCCGGCGAAGGAAGTTGCGCCGCATGGTTTCCGCGGTGCCGAAACCGCATCGGGCGGCGATCGTGACGACGGTGTCGTCGGTCTCCTCCAACTGCCGGCGCGCGGCTTCGGTCCGGATCCGCTCGACGTACTGGCCGGGCGCCTCGCCGACCTCGGCGGTGAACACCCGGGTGAAGTGACGCGGGCTCATCGCCGCCCGACGGGCGAGCCGGTCGATGCCGTGCTCACCGCCAGGCTCCGCCTCGATCGCCTCCTGGACGGCGCGGATCGAATGGCGTTTGGCCCGCGGCATCCACACCGGCGCCGCGAACTGCGTCTGCCCGCCGGGGCGCCGCAGGTAGAGCACCAGCCAGCGGGCGACGGTCTGCGCGACTTCGGTGCCGTGGTCGTCCTCCACCAGCGAGAGCGCCAGATCGATCCCCGCCGTGACACCGGCCGCCGTCCACACGGTCTTCGAGCTGCGCAGGAAAATCGGATCCGCGTCGACGTCGATCGCGGGGAATTCGCGGGCCAGCCGCCCGGCGAAGGCCCAATGAGTGGTAGCCCGTTGCCCGTCCAGCAGCCCCGCCTCGGCCGCCAGAAACGCGCCCGTGCAGACCGTGACCACGCGACGGGCGCTTGAGGCGACGGCCTTGATCCAGCCGATCAGCTCGGCATTCGACCGGGCCGCGTCGACACCGCCGCCGCCGGGCAGCACCAAGGTGTCGATGCACTCGCCGGGTTCTGGCAGCGGCGCGGCGACGAACGCGAGTCCGGTCGGGGTGGTGACGGCCTGCCCGTCGGGGGAGGCGACGACGACGTCGTATCCGCCCTCGGTGAGCAGCGCCGCGCCGGTGAAGACGTCGTGCGGACCCACCACGTCGAGCGCCTGCACGCCGGGATAGCCGACGATGACCACTTTGCGAGCCATGGGATTAAGTGTTGGGCACGCCCGGCATGGCGTCTACGCCGTGTATCCCACCAATTAGGACATGGGACCTGGCCCAGAGCCGTCACGACGGGCTTGGCAGACTGTCGCCATGGCACAGATAACCTTGCGTGGAAACCCGATCAACACCGTCGGCGAACTGCCTGCCGTCGGATCTCCGGCACCGGCCTTCAGCCTGACGGGCGGCGACCTGGGGGCGGTCAGTAGCGACCAGCTCGGCGGTAAGGCCGTGGTGCTCAACATCTTCCCGTCGGTGGACACACCGGTGTGCGCGACCAGCGTCCGGACCTTCAACGAGCGCGCCGCCGCCAGCGGCGCCACTGTGGTGTGCGTGTCGAAGGACCTGCCGTTCGCGTTCGCCCGCTTCTGTGGCGCCGAGGGCATCGACAACGTCAAGACGGCTTCGGCGTTCCGCAGCAACTTCGGCGAGGACTACGGCGTCACCATCAACGACGGACCGATGGCGGGTCTGCTCGCCCGGGCCATCGTGGTGGTCGGCGCCGACGGCAAGGTCGCCTACACCGAGCTGGTCCCGGAGATCGCCCAGGAGCCGAATTACGACGCGGCGCTGGCCGCGGCGGGCTAGGCCCGATCGCGGCTAACGTTCGGCCCGTGGGTCGATGAGCTCACGGAAGCTGGCCGCGGGGTGGACCGAGGCGCCCAGGCTCAGCACGCGGTCGCTGAGCCCTTTGTCGGACGTCACCACCCGAATGTCGTGCGGTCGGGGGTCGGCTCGGACCCGGCGGACGATCTCGTCGTCCGCCGAGTTCGCAGCCGCCCTGGGCGCGTAGGCGATCTCGATCACCAACGCGGGAATGGCGGTCGACGGCGGCCGTTCGAAGACGACGGTCACGTCGTCTCCTTGGGCGGCTGCCCATCGGTCGAGTCGGTCCGCCAGCGCGACCATGGCGCCGCCGCGGTCCTTCCACCAACCGTCAGGGCGGCTCCCGATCACATTCATGCCGTCCACAATCCACCGCACGACCCCTAGGGTAGGGCGACGTTTCGCCGCACCGCCGGCGGCCGCGAATTCCGTAGCGCGCCATTTCCGTTCTTGGACGTTGAGCGGTTGATACGGTCACCGATATCAGTTTCCGCTGATGCCGTCGCAATGATGGGACAGGTGAATGACGTCGATAGCCGAGACCGATGACCGGGTCGTGTCGCTGGCCCGGGGAATGCGCGAACTGGTGCGCGCCGAGGCCGCCGAATCCGAGCGGATGCGCACCCTCACCCCGGCGATCGTCGACGAGATGTGGGCAACCGGGCTCATGTCCGCGTTCAACCCGGGCGCGGCCGGAGGTGTCGAACCGTCGTTCACCGAGATGATCGAAACCTGGATCGAAATGGCTTGGCAGGACGGCTCTTTCGGCTGGATCGGGATCGCCAACCTGCCTTCGTCGTTCGCGGCGGCGGCGTACCTGCCCGACGAGGGTTTCGCCGAGGTGTTCACGGCGCACGACAACCGCGTCACCATGGGCGGCCAGTTCTTTCCCAACGGTCAAGGGGCCGCCGTCGATGGCGGTTACCTGGTGAGCGGGTCGTGGAACTTCGGCTCGGGCACCGGTCACTCGCAGTACATCGCTGCGGGGTTCTTGCCGATGGACAACGGCGAAATGCGCTGGATCAGTGACGGCTTCCCCGAGATGCGGGTCGCGGTGATCCCCCGGGATCAGATCAACTTCAACGACGGCTGGTTCGTGCAGGGGCTCAAGGGAACCGGGTCCTACGACTACAGCGCCCAGGAGGTGTTCGTGCCGGCGAGCCGCACCTTTGAGCTGTTCACCCGCCAACCCCATCGCGGCGCCGCACCCGCCACCCGGATGGGGCTGATGCCGGTCACCGCCGCCGGCCACGCGTCCTGGGCACTCGGCGTGGCGAAAAGCATGCTCGACGACGTCCAGGAGCTGGCCGCGACGAAGTTCCGGATGAGCGACATGGCGTCGCTGGCCAGCCGACCCACCTTCCAGAAGGGGCTGGCGCACCACCGCGCGGCCTGGCGCGCCGCGCGTCTGCTGGTGCTCGACGCGTTCACCACGGCCGAGGCCGCGGTCGCATCGGGCGAGGAGCTGACACCCGCCCTGCGCGCGGACATGCGGGTGGCGGCGGTGTACGCGACCGACACGGCCAGAAGCTGTGCCGAGTGGGCGCACCTGGTCGCCGGCACCACGTCCATCCGGGAGGGCAGCCGGCTGGAGCGCGCCTTTCGGGACATCTACACCGGCACGCAGCACGCCTTCATCAGCGAAAAGGTTGCCATCGATGTCGCGCAGATCTGGCTCGGCATCATCGACGACCAGCCGGGGTTGTGACTCCCTGACCCTGCCGGCGCCTAGACCAGGCGTTCACCCGGCTGTTGCTCGCCCGGCTCGTCGCGCTTGCCTTCGTCGGTATTGCCGGCAAGCGACGAGGCCAGGCCCGGCCCGCCGGCCCCACCGGCCGACGCCCCCTGGCCCAGTGAGCTGAACGAGCTCAGGGGCGCCGCACCGGCGCCCAGCAACGTCGACGCGGCATTGACCGCGGCGGGCATCGCCGGGGCCGTGCTCGGCACCGTGGGCGAGGCGGCCGGCACCGTCGGCGAGGCGGCCGGCACCGTCGGCGCCGGGCCGGCGACCGGACCTCCCGCGACCAGGTTGGCCAGTGGCGGCGTGCGGGGGGCCGAGCCGCCCGCCCCCGGCAGCATCTCCGCGCGCAGCAGTCCACCGCCGCCCGCGGGCCCCACGAAAGTCTGGCCGGCGATCCGGCCGCCGGCCGAGTGCAAAGTGCCCGCCGTCTCCCCGTCGACCTGGGCGTACATCTGGGCGATGTCGGTGAACGCCGTGCCCGTCCGGGCGATCTCTTCCTGGGCTGCGGTGTTGAGGGCCAGCATGGCGGTGCCCTCGGCGGCGAATGCCGCGACGGCCAGCATCGAGACCTCGTCGGCGCCGGCGGGAGCCAACGCGGTCACCGGTCCCGTCGCGGCCGCGCCGGAGGCCAAACCTTGGGTGGCGAGCGCCACCACCTGCAACCCGATGGCTCCCGCGGCGGGGTCGTGTGACAGCGGTTCCATGTGCGTGTGCTCCTGTGCGAGCGATGAGCGCCGATACGTCGGGACCAGCTGCGCTGGACGATGAGATCAATTCTAGAGGCGCCGATAGGGTGCTGCCCACACTTTCAGGCGGGCCCGAACCGCGCGAGCACGCCGCCCGAAAGCCCGAAATCGTCGGCCCGCTCCTAACGTCGCCTACTATCAGCGCATGCGCGGCTCGAAGATCCTGATCACCGGCCCGACCGGACAAATCGCGACCCCGATTGCGCGGGCACTCGCGACCGACAACGAGGTGTGGGGCATCGCCCGCTTCACCGACCCAGCGGCACGCGAGGGTCTGGAAAAGTCGGGCGTCCACTGCCAGACGGTCAACTTGGCGGCCGGTGAGTTCAGCGATCTGCCAAATGATTTCGAGTACGTCCTCAACCTCGCGGTGGCCAAGAGCGGGAACTGGGACAAGGACCTCGCGGCCAACGCGGAGTCGGTGGGCCTGCTCATGGCGCACTGCCGCGACGCGAAGGCGTTTCTGCACTGCTCGTCCGCCGCCGTCTACGACCCGCCCGACGACGATCCCCGGACCGAGGGTGCCGCCCTGGGCGACAACCACAAGCCTTTGTTCCCCACCTACTCCATCTCCAAGATCGCCGGGGAAGTGGTCGCCCGGTCCATGGCCCGGGCCCTCGGAGTGCCCACCACCATCGCGCGGCTCAACGTTCCCTACGGGGACAACGGCGGATGGCCGTTCTACCACATGGAGATGATGCTGGCGGGCATCCCGATCCCGGTCCCACCCGGGGCACCCGCACGCTACAACCCGATTCACGAGGACGACATCATCGCGACCATTCCCAAGCTGCTGGAGGTGGCCGCCGTACCGGCGACCACGGTCAACTGGTGCGGCGGTCAAACGGTCAGCATCCAGGAGTGGTGCGGCTACCTGGGTTCACTGGTGGGCAAGGAGCCGGTCTTCGAGGTGAGCGACCAGGCGCTCCGCGGCAACCCCACCGACAGCACACGGATGCACGAGCTCATCGGCGGCACCGCGGTTGACTGGCGTGACGGCCTGCGCCGCATGGCGGCCAAGTTCCACCCAGAGTTGGTCGGCGCGTAGGAAGCCCGCGTGCGCCAACGAGCCGATGATGTGCAGCGGCTGCGGAACCTCGCATTGCTCCGCCGCGTCCGCGACCGGATCGATCGGGAGTACGCGCGGCCGCTGGACGTGGACGGGCTGGCCCGTGACGTGCACATGTCCGCCGGCCACCTGAGCCGCGAGTTCCGCCGGGCGTACGGCGAGTCGCCCTATTCCTATCTGATGACGCGGCGCATCGAGCGGGCGATGGCGCTGCTGCGGCGCGGTGACCTCAGCGTCACTGGGGTGTGTTTCGCCGTCGGGTGCTCCTCGTTGGGCACGTTCAGCACTCGTTTCACCGAACTGGTCGGGGTGCCGCCGAGCACTTACCGGCGCCAGGCGGAGGACACGTTGGCCGGCATGCCCCCATGCGTGGCCCAACAGGTGACCAGACCGATCAGGAATCGAGAAGCATCGGTCAGCGGGCCGCGCTTAGCCTGACCGCATGGACATCACGATCCACTCGAGCTTCTTGCCGCACGACGACCCGGAATCCTCGCTCGCGTTCTACCGCGACACCCTCGGCTTCGAAGTCCGCCTTGACGTCGGAAAGGGCAAGATGCGCTGGATTACCGTCGGACCACCGAACCAGCCCGACACGTCGATCGTGCTGAACCCGCCGGCCGCCAACCCAGGCATCACCGAAAGCGAGCGCCGCACCATCGCCGAAATGATGGCCAAGGGCAGCTACGCCACGTTGCTCTTGGCGACAAAGGACCTCGATCGGACCTTCGAGCATCTGCAGGGCAACGACGTGGAGATCGTGCAGGAGCCGACGGACCAGCCCTACGGAATGCGTGACTGCGCCGTCCGCGATCCGGCGGGCAACCTGATCCGCATCCAAGAACTGCGCTGACGAGTCCCGTGGCTCGAGCCGGGCGCGCAACCGCGAAAGTTCCGAACCCCCAAAAGGTTCGGAACTTTCGCCTGCGCTGAACCCGGGTCAAGATCCCTTGGCGTAGCGAGTCAGGAACCCGAACGCCGCGATCCCCGCGACGGCACCGATCACGCCCCACAGCACGAGCTGGAACACCATCGATCCCAGGAACCAGCCGAACGTCATCCCGATGTAGAGGGCCCAGATCAAGCGGAAGGCGCTCCACAGCGCGACCGCCCCGGCGCTGAGGCCGATGTATAGGCTGCGCTGCCGGTCCACCCGATTGATCTGCTCTTCAATGCCGGCCGGGACGATCTTCATTTCTGACTTCCTTTCGTGGGGCGCCGCCGGATTGGCGTCGTCGTTGCGCCAAGTACAGACGCGAGAACCGGCTACCGATCCCAAAACTCGCCGCCCGACCGCTTGCGTCACCATTGGTTCGCGCCAAAAGACAAGAGTCGGGCGACACCGCTGTTGGGGAATAACCTCACTTGCGGACCACCGGCAACAGGTGGGTGAATCCAGATGAACGGTCACCCCTCGCGGCTCGCATCTCGGACCCGCTCGCAGGGTGTCCGCTCTGGTGTGCGTTCGCGACGCCGTTGGTCAGCCTTGCCGCTGCTTGAATCGAGAAAGGAAACGGTCCGATGATGAACCCCATCAAGCTCGCCGAGCAGGTGGCCGAATCGGTCCTGGCGGTGGGCGGCATCCGGGTCGGCACCGAGGAGCCGGCGTACACGCGCGAGCCACTGACGGGCGCCGTCGAGATCCGCCGCTACGGTCCGCGGATCGCCGCCGAGACGACGGTCGACGCCGACGAAAATCGCGCTCGTGACGTCGGATTCCGGCGGTTGGCGGGCTACATATTCGGCGGCAACCGGGGCAAACGATCAATCTCGATGACGACCCCCGTCAGCCAGCAGTCGCGCGGGGGCGGCCAGCAGATCGCGATGACCGCGCCCGTCGTCCAGTCCGCGGGCGGCGAGACCGGCTGGACGATCCGGTTCTTCATGCCCGCGAAGTGGACGACGGAAACCCTTCCCGCGCCCAACGATGATCAGGTCCGCCTCGTGGAGGTGCCGCCCGCCACCGTCGCGGTGCTGCGATTCAGCGGTGACCGCAGCCCTAAGGCGGTCGCCTTGCGCACGAAGGAACTCCTGAAGATGTTGCAGGACAGCGGGATTCAACAGGCCGGCGATCCCGAGGCCTGGTTCTACGACCCGCCCTGGACGGTGCCGATGCGCCGGCGCAACGAGATCGCAATTCCCATCGATCCGGCGTCCGCGCCGGGCTAGCCCGAATGGGACGGCACATCGGCCCGTTCCTTGTGATGGCGGGAATCCGTATCGCGCCGCTCGGCATCCTGGTGTGGGCCGGCGGATTGTCATCGTTCCGTTCCCGCCGATAACGCCCTTCCGCGGGGTCTACGCCCTCCTCGAATTCGGCTGAGTATCAGCCGACCTTGACCACCAGCTTGCCGACGTTCTTGCCGTCGAACAGCATGTTGATCGCCGTCGGCAGCTGCTCGAACCCCTCGACGACCGTCTCGAGCGGAGTGAGCTTTCCCGCCTCGATCAGGCCGGCGATCTCGCTGATGGCCTCCGCCGCGCGCCCGAAGTGGTCGAGGACGATGAAGCCGCGCAGGGTGGCGCGCTGGATGAGGAGGTTCCCGAACGCACGCGGACCCGGCGGGGGATCCTCCGCGTTGTAACCGGAGATCAGGCCGCAGAGCGCGACGCGGGCGCCGATGTTGAGGCGCGCGAAGATCGCGTCCATGAGCTCGCCGCCGACGTTCTCGAAGTCGACGTCGATGCCGTCGGGTGTCGCCGCGGCCAGTTGGGCGGCCCAGTCGTCGGCGCGGTGGTCGACCGCCGCGTCGAAGCCCAGCCGGTCGGTGAGCAGCGCGCACTTCTCGGGCCCTCCGGCGATTCCGACGACACGCGCCCCCGCGGCCTTGGCGAGCTGACCGGCGACCGAGCCGACCGCACCGGCCGCCGCGGAGACGACGACGGTCTCGCCGGGCTGCGGCTTGCCGATATCGCGAATCCCGATCCACGCTGTGAGGCCGGTCATCCCCAGCGCGCCCAGGTAGGCGCTCGGCGAAATGCCTTGCGCGACCTGGACGGGATTGATCAGCGACGTATCCGAGACGACCGCGTACTCCTGCCAGCCGAGCAGCCCTTGCACCTGCTGACCGACGGCGTAGGTGGAACTCTTCGACGCGACGACCTCGCCGAGGGCGCCCGCTCGCATGACCTCGCCGATGCCCACCGGAGGCAGGTAGGACGGGGTGTCGTTGATCCACGTGCGGTTCGTCGGGTCCAGCGAGATCCAGTCGACCCGCACCAGCGCCTCGCCGTCGCCGAGTTCGGGGATCGCCTCTTCGGTCAGCTCGAATGTGCCGGGGCCGATGCGTCCGACAGGCCGTTCGCGCAGCAGGAAACGACGGTTTCGTCCGGTCATTAGCGCACGGTACCCTCCGCACGCCTGCGCGTTCTACCCTGCGTAAAAGGGACGTCGCTCGACCCGGAGGTGGATTCGATGAAGGCGATGCCACAACTTGTCCTGGCGCCGGTCGCGGTGGTGGCGTTGACCGTGTCCGCGCAGCCCGGTGTCGCAATCGCCGATCCGCCGCCGACGCAGGTGATCACCACGGTGGCCGTCGGCCCCGCCGGCCAACCGATCAACGGCTACAAGGAGTCGCCTCCGGAGGGCAACGTCGTCGTCGTCGACGACTGCAGCACCGCGTCGCCGTCGGCGGTGGCCGACGACGTCTATTACTGCTCGCCCAGCGCGGCCGGCGCGGGCACCTGCTGGCCGTCGACGCCCGGATCGCTGTTGTGTGTGGACGATCCCTGGCAGCAGCGTCTGCATCGGGTCAGCTACAGCGGCCCGCTTCCGCCCGTCCGGCCGAGCGCGACGCCCGACCCGTTCGCACTGACCCTGGACGACGGAACCCACTGCCTGCTGCGCAACGGCGGCGCATGGGGCGGACGCGCCGATGGCTACGTCGGCGTTTACGGCTGCGGCGACCCGCACGCCAACCTCGCGGTGCTGTGGCTGCCCAGCCAGGGCGCCGGGAGCTGCATCGACCGCTCATCGGCGGTGTGGACGGTCAAGGTCGGTCAACTCGGCGCACCGAACGCCGCGCTGCCGCCGCCGCAGACCCGGGCGGTGGCCGGCGCCTGGCTCGCGGGGAGCAAGGCCGGCCAGTAAAACCGGCGGCGACGCTGCTATAACGCAACGTATGTCGAGCCCCGAGCACACGATCACCCACGTTTCCGATACCGCCCGATGGACCGCCCTGCACCGGGCAACCGAATCCGCCCGGCCCGATGCACTGTTCAACGACCCGCTCGCCGACCGGTTGGCCGGTGAACACGGTCGCGAAATCGTCGCCAAGGTCCCGCGGTCGACCCGCAACGGTTGGTGGCTCGTCGCGCGGACCAAACTCATCGACGACGCGATCGCGCAAGCGATCAGCGACGGCTGCGACCGAGTGCTGAACCTGGCGGCCGGTTTGGACACCCGGCCCTATCGGCTGGACCTCCCGGCCGAACTCACGTGGGTGGAGGCGGATCTGCCGAAGTTGCTCGCGGAGAAGACGCAGCTACTCGCCGACGAGGCGCCGCGGTGCCGGCTGACCCGTGTCGCTGTCGATCTGGCCGACCCCGCCGCCCTCCACGCCTTCCTCGACGAGGCCCTGCGCGGCGCCGCCAGGGCGCTGGTACTGACCGAGGGCCTGTTGATGTATCTCGAGGACGGCGACGTCGCGGCGCTGTCGGCGGCCATTACGCGGCCCGAGGTCGCCTGGTGGATGCTCGACTTCGCCGGGCCGGGCCTGAAGAAGATGATGAACAAGAAAATGGCGGGCATGTTGCAAAACGCCCCGTTCAAGTTCGCACCCGAAAACGGGTTGGCGTATTTCGAAGATTTGGGCTGGCGCACCGTCGAGGTGGAGGCGCTATATGCGGCCGCCCACCGGTTTCACCGCCTGCCGGTGTGGATGCGCCCGTTGGCCTGGCTGCCCCAGCCGGATCCGCGTCACCCGGGCGGCAGAGTGTGGAGCGCGGTGGCCCTGCTTACCCATTGAGCCGGGCATAAAGGAACCAGTTGGCCACCGGCACAACTGATTTGCGTCTGCTAGCGCTCGTGTCGCACTTGCCTACGGTTAATGCGGCAGGTCTGGCACCTTACGCCCGCACGACAATTCGGGGATCTGGCCCTTTGCGCCTGCGGCAGCGCGGCGCCGGTCTTAATATCGCCGCATGCGCATCACGGTCAAATTCGACCTGGGTTTCAAATATCCCGAACTCGAGCAGTTGTGGCGCATCGCCGACAACCTCGGTTTTGACACGGTGTGGGATTACGACCATTTTTACGGGCCGATGGAACACACCGACCCCACCTTCGAGGGATGGACCGCGCTGGCCGCTATGGCCGTGGTGACCCGACAGGCGCGCATCGGTTGCCTGGTACCCGGTGTCACGTACCGGAACCCCGCGATCCTCGCCAAGATGGCGGTCACCGTCGACCACATCTCCGGCGGGCGGCTCAACTTCGGGATCGGCGCCGGATGGCACGAGGCCGAACATCGCGGCTATGGGATCGCGTTCCCCGGCCCGGGCACCCGCGTCGCGATGGTCGACGAGGCGCTGACCGTGATCCGTCGGCTCTGGGCCGAGGAATCGGTGACCTTCAAGGGGAGGTTCTTCACCCTCCAAGACGCGCTCTGCGAACCGAAGCCCCTGCAGCGCCCGCACCCGCCGATCGTGATCGGCGGCACGGAACCGAAGATGTTGAGCGTCATCGCACGTCACGCGGACATGTGGAACATGCCGGGACACGAGGGGCCAGAACGATGGGGCGCAGTCAACGGCCGGCTCTCTGAGGCGTGTGTCGTCGTGGGACGCGACCCGGGCGAGATCGAGCGCTCCGCACAGGTGTCACTACACCCGGCGGAACCCGGTCAGGTGGACGAGCAACTCGCGCTGTTGCCCGAATTCGAGCAACTCGGCTGCGAGCACATGGTGCTGGCGTTCCGGGAGGCGCCAACGACGGCACTGCTCGAACGCTGCCGGGCCCTCGACTACCAGACCCGTATCCAGTCGACCAGCATGCTGGCGGGATAGCTTCCGGGCCCGGGGTCGCCGCCGCCGGAGCCCGCCACCGCGAGGTTGAACACCGGATAGACGGTGTAGCCCGGCGCGTTGAAGGGCCAATCGGGCAGCGCGCTCGCCGGTACGTCGAAGTACGGCTGGGCCCCGTCGGCGTAGTCCTTCCAGAATCGGATTCCGGCCTCGTCCCACTGGGTGCGCCAGGTGTGCCAGGCGCTGTCCACCGCGATGTTGTGGGTCTTCCACTCGCCGCCGTTGGCTTTCGCGTGGACCGTGGTGGCCGAGGGCCAGCTGCCGTTGCCGTACCACTCCATCACGTCGATCTCGCCCTGGTCATCATTACCCAGCCAGTAGGCCGGCCAGGCGCCGGCGGTCAGGCAGTTGAGTTTGATGCGAGCTTCCCAGGTGTGGCCGACTCCGCCGCGCCAGAGGCTCTGCACCTTGCCGCTGTAGTAGGTGGGCCCGTCCTTGGCGGCGAGCAGCACGAGGTTGGAGTTGCCGTCGAGGAAGACGTTGCGCCGGTCGTCGCGGTATTGCCCGATGTGGTCGGGCTGTTCCCAGTACGTCGGGTCTTTGATCGTCTCGCGGGCCTTCGCCACCGTCCACTTCGAGGCGTCGGGTGCCGAGCCGGCGGGACCGTCGAACTCGTCGTGAAAGACGTAGGTGCCGGTTTGGCCGCTGGGCGCCGCGGGAGCGGGCGGGCGGTCCGCGGGCGAATCCCGTCCCGAGGGTTGGGCCAGGGCTTGCGGCGCAGGCAGCGCGGCTGCCAGCACGCCGATCCCGGTCGTCAAAATCATGCGTCGGCGATCCATCTTGGGCATACGCAAGGGACCATAGCAGCCGCCGGCGTACGGAGCCGAAACACAGAAATGTGTCGGTGGTCGCCGCTACCGTTTCGGATACCCGGCGGGCCAGCACGGACGCCGGCACGGCGGTGGTTGAACGATTAGTCGAAATTCATGGCTAATTCTCAACTTCACGGGTGGTTTGGTCTCAGGATCGGCCGGGCATTCTGAGATCACAAGCCGATAACCACCGGGTGTAGCTAATGCGGGTTGTACTGAGAGGAGTTAACGATCGTGGCTAATACAACGGGAGCGACGGTTATTTTCCTTCAGTCCCATCCGTTATGGACCGCGGCGCAGCGTCACGAACGCGAACGACGTGACGCGATGCGCCGTCACCCGGCATTCCGCGCCCGGCAGCACGCCGCGATTCCCGGTGGCGAGGTCATTCCGCTCATCCGCGACTTCAAGCTGTACTCGAGCACCAACACTCCGGCCTGAATATTCGCACGTAATAGCGCAAAATTGCGCATAGCGCGCCCGTTGGCCACCCGAGTGACCAGACGGTTGATCATTTCCCTGATTCGCGAATCCGATAGCGCCGGCGCTATCAAATCGGAGCGTCGCCTATTGGCCGGGAGCGACTCTCCCGTGTCTCAGAGCTTCCCGGCGACGAAGTCGGCGGCCTGGTTGGCCATGCCCGCATCGATGTAGGCACCGGCAAGGTGCTGCGGCCAGTTCGCCTTCCAGGTGTTCGGGTCCGCCGGGTTGCAGATCGGGTCGGCGCCGTGGCACAACTCGATGGTCCGGTCGTTGTAGATCGGGCTGAAGTTGGTGATCGGCCCCACCCACTGGCTTCCGTTGCCGAACAACGCCACGGCCGCGATGTGCTGATCGGCGCCCGGCGGCAAAGGGCTGTCGAATCCGAACGCACCAATGGGCGCCGCGAGCACAACGTCGGTGACGGCCGCCCCCAGCGAGTAACCGCCCAGCACCAGCCGGGTGTTGGGGCAATTGGTGATCATGTCCTGAACATGGCGGCTCATATCGTTGGCACCCTGAGCGACCTCGGTGTCGGCCGGGTAATTGACGGCATACACGCCGATGTTCTTGTTGACCTTGGATCGCAGCGCGCTGATGAACGCGTTGCCCAGCGCTCCCGGTCCGGGCGATTCCATTCGGCCGCGGGCGAACACCACCTGCACCGGGGGGCAGCTGGCCGCGGCGGCGCTCGGGATGCCGGACGACGGCACCGCGGCGGGCAATACCAGCCCGCCCACGGCCAGGACAAGCACGAGGACAACAGCAACACAGCTACGAACGGGCGAGGGGCGGCGCACAGCATGATGGTAAAGCGGTCCCGCCCGGGCCGCTGGGCTTACGTTTTGTGAACACTCCTGATCGCCACCACGACCACCGCGCCGGCGCTGTCGCCGGAAACGATAGGTTCATCTGATGAGTCACGTCGATGCGAGCGCACCCGAGCGCTTGTTTGCGTTGGCCGAGCAGGTGCGGGGTTTCCTGCCCGCCGACGAGGGCCGCGCGCTCTACGACGCCGCCCTGCGATATCTCGGCAACGGCGTCGGCGTCGAGATCGGCACGTACTGCGGCAAATCCACCCTGTTGCTGGGTGCGGCGGCCCAGCAGACGGGCGGCGTGCTGTACACGATCGACCACCACCACGGCTCCGAAGAGCACCAGCCCGGTTGGGAGTACCACGACGCCTCACTCGTCGACGAGGTCACGGGGCTGTTCGACACGCTGCCGACATTCCGCCGCACGCTCGATGCCGCGGGGCTTGCCGACCACGTCGTCGCCGTCGTGGGCAAGTCGCCGGTCGTGGCCGCCGGCTGGCGGTCGCCGCTGCAGTTCTTGTTCATCGACGGCGGCCACAGCGAGGCCGCCGCCAACCAGGATTTCGATGGTTGGGCGACGTGGGTGGCCGTCGGCGGTGGACTGGCCATCCACGACGTGTTCCCCGACCCAAAGGATGGCGGCCGGCCACCGTATTACATCTACTGTCGCGCAATCGATTCCGGACAGTTCCGCGAGGTTTCGGCCACGGGCTCGCTCCGGGTGCTCGAACGCGTCAGCGGGCAGCCGGGCGAAGCGATCTAGAGTCGACCGTCACCGACCCGGGCCGGCGGCGACGCATTCGCAGTCGAAGTCCGTCTGCAAGCCCACCGGCAGTCCGTGGCCGCGGAAGATCCCGGCGCCCGCCGTGGTGTCCGACAGCGCGTCCGCGGCCAGGATCATCGCCGCTCCCGTCCACGTGGTGCGCTCCTCGGGCCACCGCTTCCCGTCCGCGAAAACCAGCCCCGTCCAGTAGGAGCCGTCTTGTTCGCGCAGATGCTGCATCGCGCCGAACTGCCGGTGCGCCGCCGACCGCTGGCCGATGGCATCGAGCGCCATGACCAATTCGCATGTCTCGGCGCCGGTAACCCAGGGTCTGTCGACCACGCACCGAATGCCGAGGCCGCCGACCACGAAGTCGTCCCACCGCTGCTTGATCCGCGCGGCCGCCTCCGGCCCCCGCAAGGCGCTACCGAGGATGGGGTAGTACCAGTCCATCGAGTAGCGGTCTTTTTCGGTGAACACCTCCGGGTGAGCGGCGATCGCGTGCCCGAGGCGGCCCAGGGCCAGTTCCCACTCCGGCTGCGGCTCGCCGACCAGGGCGGCGAGCGCCAGGGCGCACCGGATGCTGTGGAAAACGCTCGCGCAGCCGGTCAACAACGCTTCCTGCAGGGGACCGGCTTCGCTTCGGGCCCAACAGATCTCGCCATAACCGACCTGCAGATCGATGACGAAGTCAATGGCCTTCTGCACGACCGGCCACATCTGAGTGGCAAAGCGCTGGTCGCCCGTGACCAGCACGTGGTGCCAGACACCGGTAGCGATGTAGGCGCAGAAGTTGCTGTCGCTGTTGGCGTCCTCGACCACCCCCGCGCGCAGCTGGATGGGCCAGGAGCCGTCGGCGCGCTGCGTGCGGCGGCTCCATTCGAACGCGGCGCGCGCCGGTTCCAGCAACCCGGCGGCGGTGAGCGCCATCGCACACTCGACGTGATCCCACGGATCGGTGTGACCGCCCTCAGACCAGGGGATGGCTCCCGAGGGTTCTTGGAGGGCTGCGATCGACGCCGCGGTTTGACGGCACTGCTCGGGACTGAGGACGCCCGGGACCGATGGGGGATTAGACCGATGCAACTGCACATCCCACGGTCGCTGGGCTTTCGGCCGCCGGCTGTTTGACGAAGTACATCGCCACGCTCTTGCCGACCAGGGGATTGAGTAGCGATTCCGCCAGCTGCGTGATCTTCGGCCGCTGCATCAGGTCCCACACCAGGAGTTTGTGGTACGCGGACACGACGCGGTGGTCGGTGTTCGACACGCCCACAGCGCATTTCAGCCACCAGAAGGGGGAGTGCAGCGCGTGGGCGTGGTGGGCGTGCGTCAATTGCATTCCACCGTCGACGATTTTGTCGCGTAGTTCGCTGGCCCGGTAGATGCGGACGTGGCCGCCCTCATTGCTGTGGTATTCGTCGGACAGCAGCCAACACACCCGCTCCGGCAGCCAGCGCGGCACGCTGACCGCCAGGGTGCCGCCGACTTTGAGCACCCTGATCAGTTCGGCGATGGCGGCGTCGTCGCGCGGAATGTGCTCGAGGATCTCCGATGCGATCACGCAGTCGAACGTCTCGTCGGCGTACGGCAATTTCAGCGCATCACCGAGCACCGCCTTCGCCGACGCCCCGGCGGGCGCCTCGCCGGCTTCCGCCATCGCGCGCAGAATGGTGTCGACCGAACGCAATTCGTCCGCGTCGCGGTCGAACGCGACCACGTCCGCGCCGCGCCGATACGCCTCGAAGGCGTGCCGGCCGGCCCCGCACCCGACGTCGATGACCTTGGTCGCGGGCCCGACCCGCAGCCGGTCGAAATCGACGGTCAGCATGGCGCTTCGCCTTCAGCCGCGGCCGTGTTGCGTGCGATCGCCCGCTCGTACACCCGGACGGTTTGAGCGGCCACCGCCTCCCAGCTGAACACGTCGACCGCACGGGTTCGTCCCGCCTTGCCCAGACTCCGCCGCTTCTCCGGCGAGTCCAGCAGGTCACCGAGCGTGCGGGTGAGCGCGTCGACGTCGGCCGGTGGCACCAGTTCGGCGCACGCGCCGTCGGCGCCGAGGACTTCGGGCAGGGCGCCCACCCGGCTGGCCACGATCGGCGTGCCGCTGGCCATGGCCTCCACCGCGGGCAGCGAAAACCCTTCGTAGAGCGAGGGAATGCAGGCGACCTCGGCCGACGCGAACAGCGCGGCAAGCTCGGCGTCGGAAAGCCCACTGGTGATGTGGACGATGTCGGAGATGCCGAGCTCGGCGATGAGTTTATGGGTCGGGCCGTTGGGTTCGACCTTCGCAACCAGCCGCAGCTCGAGATCCCTGATCGTGCGTAGCCGCGCGACCGCCTGCAGCAGGGTGCGCACACCCTTGAGCGGGGTATCCGCGCTGGCGATGGCGATGACCCGCCCGGGATGCCGGGGCTGCGACCCCGGCTTGAACAGCTCGGTGTTCACACCCAGCGGCACCACGTGCAGCTGCTCCGGCGAGACCCCGAAGTCGCTGACGATGTCCGCCGCCGACGACGACGAAACGGTCAGCAGGTCCGGGATCTGGCGCGCCACCTGCTGCTGCATCCCCAGGAACCCATACCATCGCTGCACCAACGGTTTTCGCCACCAACGCGCCGCGGCCAGATCGAGCACCCGGTCACGGGTGATGGGATGGTGCACCGTCGCCACCACCGGCAGTCCCGTGCCGGCGATCCTGAGCAGCCCGGTGCCCAGGCTCTGGTTGTCGTGCACGACATCGAAATCGGCCGCCCGGCCAGCCAGTAACCGCGCGGCGCGCATGGTGAATGTCCGCGGTTCGGGGAACCCCGCGGTCCACGTGGTGAGCAGTTCCAACAGGTCGATCGAGTCGCGAATCTCGCTGGGCCGTGGCACGCGGAACGGGTCGGGTTCGCGGTAGAGATCCAGGCTCGGCACTTTGGTCAGCCGCACCCGCGGGTCGAGCAGGTCCGGATACGGCTGACCGGAGAACACCTCGACGTCATGACCGAGTTCCACCAGACCGTGGCTGAGATGGCGCACGTAGACGCCCTGTCCGCCGCAATGGGTTTTACTACGGTAGGACAGCAGGGCAATTCGCATACTCAACTCTTCTTTGCTGGTGAATGACCGCGGAACAACGCCGAACCCATCGCGGTCAACGGACTCCCGAGCTCCGTGACAGCAAACTGGACATGTGTCCAGACTATAGTTCGATTACCTAATCGAGCGCAACGAGCTCGCACGTCACCGGCTGCCGCGTAATCGCTCTGACGGAAATCCGGCACGCAAAAGATCATGCCACCCGGCCCCGAAGGGGATTGACCCGTTCGCCCCGCCTCCCGCGCACACAGCCCGATGCGCACTACCGAGCCATGGACTGTGCGAACGCTTCAGGGGAGCCGCGCCGCCCGCTTCACGGCGTCCTAGCCCCGTTTTCGAGCCGTTTGTTAGCATCACGCCCGTGCAGGATTCGGCCGCACCGGGCGAATGCGGCGCGCGACGATCGGTATCGCGGCGCGACGTATTCAAGTTCGCCGCCGCACCGGTGCTGCTCGGTCTGAGCGCGGCGGCCGCGCCCCTCAACGACCGGAAGGCCTTCGCCGCCGACATGCGGCTGATCGATTTCGCCGAGCGCAGGATTTCGCCGGACGAGATCAAGTCGGCGGGCTATGACGGCGTGGTGAACTACGTGTCGGAGTCGCGGCCGGGAGCCAACTTCGAGGCAAAACCGCTCACCCGCGGGTACGCCGACGCGCTGCGCGGGGCAGGCCTGCACATCGTCAGCAACTTTCAGTACGGCAAACCCGGCTGGCCGGACCCGTCGGATTACACCCGCGGCTTCGACGGCGGTGTGGCGGATGCCCAGACGGCCCAACGGTTGCACGGCGCGGCCGGGGGCCCGGGGTCTGCCCCGATCTTCTTCAGCGTCGACGACGACATCGACGAGAACACCTGGAACAGCGTTGCCGTCCAATGGTTTCGGGGGATCAACTCCGCATTGGGCGTAGGCCGCACCGGCATCTACGGGCATGCCAACGCGTGCGGCTGGGCGATCCGGGACGGCGTCATCGGAAACTCAACGACCGCGGGGCGCCGCTGGTTGTGGCAGACGAAATCGTGGTCGCACGGCTCGCGGGAACCCGCGGCGGTGCTGTATCAGGCCGTGGTGAACAGCCCGTCGAACCCGAGTCCGCTCCTCGGCGGCATCAACGTCGACATCGACGACGTGCTCGCGCCGGACTTCGGCCAGTGGGATCTCGCGCGCTGAGCGAGCCGCTGACGACGCACGACGCCCCGCGAGCCGAAAACCCGCGGGGCGTCGCGTCGTATCCGTGCGTTACTTGAGGTCGAACCGGTCGGCGTTCATGACCTTGACCCAGGCGGCGACGAAGTCCTCGACGAACTTGCCCTCGTTGTCGTCCTGGGCATAGACCTCGGAAAGGGCACGCAACACCGAGTTCGACCCGAACACCAGGTCGTTCGCGGTGGCCGTCCACTTCAGCTGGCCCGACTTGCGGTCGACCACCTCGTAGACGTTCTCCGCCGACTCCGACGTCTTCCACGCGTTGTCCATGTCGACCAGGTTGACGAAGAAGTCGTTCGTCAGGACGCCGGGCCGGTCGGTGAACACGCCGTGCTTGCTCCCGCCGTGGTTGGCATTGAGCGCGCGCAGGCCACCGACGAGCACGGTCATCTCCGGACCGGTCACCCCCAGCAGGTAGGCCCGCTCGTGCAGCAACTGCTCCAGCGGCGCCTTCTCGCCGGCGCGGATGTAGTTGCGGAACCCGTCGGCCCGCGGTTCGAGCACCGCGAACGACTCCACGTCGGTGTTCTCCTGCGAGGCGTCGGCGCGCCCGGGCGCGAAGTGCACCGAGATCTCGTAGCCGGCGTCCTTGGCCGCCTTCTCGACCGCCGCGGATCCGGCCAGCACGATCAGGTCGGCCAGCGAGATCTTCTTGCCGCCCGACGCCGACGCGTTGAAGTCCTGCTGGATCTTCTCGAGCACGGGCAGGACCTTGTCCAGCTCGGAGGGCTCGTTGACCTCCCAGCTGCGCTGCGGCTCGAGGCGCAGCCGCGCCCCGTTGGCGCCGCCCCGCTTGTCGGTGCGCCGGAAGCTGGACGCCGCGGACCAGGCCGTCTTGACCAGCTGCGGAACCGACAGGCCCGAGTCGAGCACCTTTTGCTTCAGCGCCGCGACGTCCTTGTCGTCGACCAGCTCGTGGTCGACCGGCGGGACCGGGTCCTGCCACAGCTGCGGCTCGGCAACCCACGGCCCGAGGTAGCGGCTGACCGGTCCCATGTCGCGGTGCAGCAGCTTGTACCAGGCCTTGGCGAACGCATCGGCGAGCTCCTCGGGGTGGTCCAGCCAGCGCCGGGTGATGTCGCGATAGATCGGGGACTCGCGCATCGAGATGTCGGTGACCAGCATCGTCGGCGCGCGGCCCGGGCCGCCGAACGGATCGGGGATGGTGCCCGCGCCCGCGCCGTCCTTGGCGACGAACTGCCAGGCATCGCCGGGGCTCTTGGTGAGCTCCCATTCGTAGCCGTAGAGGGTCTCCAGGAAGGTGTTGTCCCACTTGGTCGGGGTGGGCGTCCAGACGACCTCCAGGCCGCTGGTGATGGCGTCCTTGCCGACGCCGGTGCCATACGAGCTCTTCCAGCCCAGCCCCTGCTGTTCGATCGGGGCGGCCTCGGGCTCGGGGCCGACCAGATCGCCGCTGCCGGCGCCGTGGGTCTTGCCGAAGCTGTGCCCACCGACGATCAATGCGGCGGTCTCCTCGTCGTTCATCGCCATCCGGCCGAACGTTTCGCGGATGTCGATCGCGGCGGCGACGGGGTCCGGCTTACCCTCGGGGCCCTCGGGATTCACATAGATCAGGCCCATCGTGGTGGCCCCGTAAGGCTGGGCGAGGTCCCGCTTGCCCGAGTAGCGCTTGTCGGTGCCCAACCAGGTGTCCTCTTCGCCCCAGAGAACCTCCTCGGGCTCCCAGACGTCCTCACGGCCGAAGCCGAAGCCGAAGGTCTTGAATCCCATCGACTCCAGGGCGCAGTTGCCGGCGAAGATGATCAGGTCGGCCCAGGAGATCTTGTTGCCGTACTTCTTCTTGACCGGCCACAGCAACCGGCGGGCCTTGTCCAGGCTCACGTTGTCCGGCCAGCTGTTCAGCGGGGCGAACCGCTGCATGCCCTGGCCGCCGCCGCCGCGCCCGTCGTGAATGCGGTAGGTGCCCGCGGCGTGCCAGCTCATCCGGATGAACAGGCCTCCGTAGTGCCCGTAGTCTGCGGGCCACCAGTCCTGGGAATTGGTCATCACCGAGATCACGTCCGCCTTGAGCGCCTCGACGTCGAGCTTGGCGAACTCCGCGGCGTAGTCGAAGTCGTCGCCGAGCGGGTTGGCCTGCGCGGAGTGCGGGTGCAGCGTCGACACGTCGATCTGGTCGGGCCACCAATCCCGGTTCGTCAGCGGCGCATTCGATTTCGGCTTGGGGGAGGGGATTGCGGGGTTTTCGCTCTCGCTGGTGCTGGCCGTCTTGCTGTCCTCGTGGGGCGGCCGGCCTTGGGAGATATCGCTGGACACAGCATTCCTTTCTTAGGGGTGATTGGGCTGCGAGCTAGGAACCTGCGGTCGAACAGTCGGGGCACACGCCCCAATAGATGACCTCGGCCTCGTCGAGGACGAAGCCGTCGAGAATTTCGTTCTCGTCTGACGGGGTGAGGCAAGGGGCAGCACCCACCGCGCAGTCGATGTCGGCGATCACGCCACAGGATCGGCACACGACATGGTGGTGGTTGTCGCCGACCCGCGACTCGTAACGGGCGACCGATCCGGAGGGCTGGATCCGGCGGACCAAACCCACCGTGCTCAGCGCGTTGAGGACGTCGTATACGGCCTGGCGGGAGACCTCGGGCAGGCCGACGCGCACCGCCGAGAAGATGGTCTCGGTGTCGGCGTGGGGGTGGGCGTCCACCGCCTCCAATACCGCGACCCGGGGGCGGGTCACTCGCAGATCGGCCATCCGCAGTCGTTCCGCGTAATCGGCCGTCGATGACACCGCACCAATATGACGCACTTATCTGGAACGAGTCAAGAGTTTACTGTGAAGTGGAGCACAACTATGGATGACGAATGGGCTCCGTCACGCCACACTCATGTCGGCTTCAGGGCGCTGCCTTTGCGCCAGTCGTCCCAGCTGATCGTCCAGTCGCCGTTCTGCGCCAGCGTCAACGGCGGGCCGCCGCTGTTGCGAACCTCGACCACATCGCCGGGCACCGAGAAGTCGTAGAACCACTTCGCGTTGTCGGCGTTGAGGTTCAGGCATCCGTGCGACGTGTCCTGATGCCCCTGAGCCCACACCGTGGCGTCGAGCTCATGCAGGTAAATGCCGTCGGTGCTGATCCGGGTGGCGTAGTTGATGGTTTCGCGGTAACCCAGGCGCGAGTTCTTGGGCAGGCCGAATGTCGAGGAGTCCATGACGACGGGGTTGCCCTTGTCGAGGACGGTGTAGACACCCGGCGGCGTCCACAGCGAGATGCTCTTTCCGCCGACGTTTTCGGTGCCGCCCATACCCATCGAGGTGGGCATGGTCCGCATCAACGCGCCGTTGTTGAAGACGCTGACTTGTTTGGTGGCATCGTCGGCGATGGACACGTGCGCGTCGCCGATCCGGAACGACACCTTGGTATCGTCTTGCCCGAATAGGCCGTTGCCCAGGGCGATTCCGTAGATCTTGGCCTCGGCCGTGACGGCCGTTCCCGGCGCGTAGTAGTGCTCGGCCCGCCAGTGCGCGGTTTGGCCGTCGACCCAGAACCACGAGCCCTGCACCTTGGGGTCGGTGGTCACGGCCAGCTGCCGTTCGGCGGCGGCCCGGTCGGCGATCTGCTCGTCGAAGTGGGCGACGACCACCGTCCCGACGCCGTACGTCCCGCCGTCTTTGAGCGCGGCCTCCGACGTGGTGGTGAACGAAACCTTCGTCTGGTTGGACGGTTTGAGCGTCGAAAAGGACGAAACCTGGTTCGACGCAAGGCCATTGGGGCCTCGGCTGTTGACCGTCAACGTGTAGGTGCGGCCATAGCCCAGCGGGACCGTGGGCTTCCACACGGTGTTGTCGGGCGTCATCACACCCTGCACCTGCTTGCCGCTCTCGTTGACCATGCTGACGTCGGTGAGCGTCCCCGACTCGGCCTTGACCATCACGGGTGCGAGTGGATCGACGTTGCGCGCATCCGGGCCGGGTGTGATGGTGACTTGTGCCGGTCCTGCGGTTTTCGGCGACGCGTTGCGATGACCGCAAGCCGCAATCACGACGACGCCCGCCACGGCCACGATCACCAGCGCGGCGATCAGCAACCGGCGCGGCCTGCGATCCCAGAGGATCCGGCGGGCGGGCCGATCACTGTTCGTGGGCATCATTGAGCTGTTGGATCCTTGCGTTCTGCTGGTTGCCGGGTTGAAGGCAGCGCCCAGCGGGAAGATGTTGCCCATCAGGTGCCACGGTCGTGCGATTTTTAAACCGGCGCGTGCGGGCGCGGGGATCATGGGGGTCATGGCCGACGACGAACTCGACCGTCTTTATTGGGCGCCGCCGAAGGATTTCGTCGCGGAGCGCACCAAATTGACGGCCGCGGCCAAGCGGCGCGGGGACGAGGCCGCCGCGAAGCGGATCGCCGCGGCCAACAAACCGACCACCGCGGCGTGGGTCGTCAACCGACTCGCACTGCGGCACACCGACTCCGCACAGCGCTTGGGGGGCCTGGGGGACCGGCTGCGCGCCGCGCACGCCGCGATGGACGGCCAACGTATCCGCGACTTGTCCGCCGAGCAACATCGGCTGATCGACGAACTCACGCGGGCAGCACTGCAAGCGGCCGACGTCAGCAACCCGTCCTCCGCCGTGCGCGACGACATCACCAGCACGCTGCAAGCCGCCATCGCCGAACGCGAGGTGAGGGAGCGGCTCGGCCGGCTGGCCCGCCCCGAGCGGTGGTCGGGTTTCGGTGATTTCGGCGCGGCGGCGCCGGTGGCGGCGACCGCGCGGACAGGAAAGGCGAAGGAGCCGGCGACCCCTCCGCGGCCCGCGAAGCGGCCCGCGCGCGACGCGGCCAGGGAGCGGCGGCTGGAAGAACTGACCGCAGCGGTGACCGCCGCCGAGCACCGGAAGGCCGATGCCGACGCCAGGCTGTCGGAGCGTCGGGCCGAACGGGACGCGTCCCGGCAGCGACGTGAACAGGCCGTCGCGGCTCTGCGCACGGCCGAACGCGACCTCGAGCGCGCCGAACAAGGCTACGAGCGGGCCAAGGAAGCCAGTCGTGCCGCGGGGGAATCGGTGAAAGCGGCGAGAGCACGGTTGAAGCGGGCGTGACGAGGGCGGCCGGCCCGCGGCGGGGTTTCCCTTGTTCCCGCGGGGGTATTAGCCCACCCGTGACGTCTTTATGGTTGGACAACCGAGCCGAACAGCCTTGGGCCGCAAGCGAGCTTGACAAGGGCCGCCGTTCCGCGGATGTCATCGTCGTCGGCGCCGGCATCACCGGGCTGATGACGGCGGTATTACTGGCCCGCGCGGGCAAGGATGTGCTGGTGCTCGAGGCGCGCACGGTGGGGGCCTGTGCGACGGGAAACACCACCGCAAAGATCAGCCTGCTGCAGGGCACCCACCTGTCGAAGATCCTGCCCAGGCATGGCACGGAACTGGCGCGTGCGTACGTGGAGGGCAACCGCGAGGGCCAGGACTGGGTGGTCGACTACTGCCAATCGCATGACATCGCGGTGCAGCGTGAGGACGCCTACACCTATGCCCAGTCGGCCAAGGGGGTGCCGTCCGCCCGCCTGGAGCTGACGGCGTGCCAGGCGGTTGGGCTGCCCGCGGTCTGGGACGACGACGCGGGGGTCCCGTTCCCGTATCACGGCGGGGTGCGCCTGCCCGACCAGGCGCAATTCGATCCCATGCCGTTCCTGGACGCGCTGGCCGGCGAGCTGCTCGGCCGCGGTGGCCGGCTGGTCGAGCACACGCGGGTCCGGCGGGTGTCAAGCCGCGGGGACCGGGTTCGGGTGCACGTCAACGACGCGGTCCGCCGCGACGCGGAACTCGAAGCCGGCCAGCTGGTTCTCGCGACCGGTATCCCGATCCTGGATCGCGGCGGATATTTCGCGCGCGTGAAGCCGAGCCGGTCCTATTGCTTGGCGTTCAAGGTGCCGGGCAACATCACCCGGCCGATGATGATCTCCACCGATTCGCCGACGCGCTCGGTGCGGTATGCGCCCGTCGCGGACGGGGAGCGGCTGATCGTCGGCGGGGCCGGCCACACCGTAGGCCGCAAGAAGAGCCCCTCGAAAGCCCTCGAGGAACTGGCGTCGTGGGCCCGCCAGCACTACCCGAGCGCCGAACAGACACATTTCTGGTCGGCGCAGGACTACACCCCCATCGACCAGCTGCCCTACGTCGGACCCATCCTGCCGAATAGCCAAACCATCTTCGTGGCAACGGGGTTCAACAAGTGGGGCATGACCAACGGGGCCGCCGCGGCGTTGGCCCTGTCGAGCCGCATCCTGGGCGGACGGATGGACTGGGCCAAAGCCTTCGCCAGCTGGAGCCCGCACGAGCTGACCGGGCTGCCCACCGCCATGCAGTTCAATGCCGAGGTGGGACTCGATCTGGCCAAGGGCTGGATCACCCCCCTGCTGCGCACCGGCCGGCGGAGCCCCGGCCCCGACGAGGGCGGCGTGGTGAGCGGGCCGCCGTGGCATCTGGAGGCGCATTGCCGTGTCGATGGCACGGAGCATGTCGTTTCCCCGGTGTGCCCGCACCTCGGCGGGATCGTGAACTGGAACGACGCCGACAAGGCGTGGGAGTGCCCCCTGCACGGGTCGCGGTTCGCACCGGACGGCACCCTGCTGGAGGGGCCGGCGACCCGCGACCTCACCGCCGCGAGCTGAGCGGCATCACACCTGACGCCACGACGGCTGGGTGGGGTCCATCAGCTGCATGTCGACGGGTCCCGTGCCGAAAACGGCGATCACTGCGGGGTCGGGTCGGTCGGCCGGAACGCCATCGTAGTGCGGAGTGCGGGCAACCCGCTTGACGTAACCGCCCGGCCCGACCGGGACAGCGTCCTTGGGTTCAAAACCGTTGCCGCTGTTGACAAACCACGTGCCGGACACCACGACCTGAATCCGGTCGGTCGCATAGGTGTGTGGCGCGCTGAACCAACCCGGATTCCACCTCATCATGACCAGATAGGGTCCCGGCCGGTCGAAGTCGCCGTACAACACGGCCATTTCCCCGCTGCGCGGGGGCAGATTGCCCCAGGGCCGGAAACCAATGTCCTGGTAGGGGAGGACGAACGTCTCGGCGGGGTCGGGGCCGGTCTTCGGCGGCGGCGACAACTGGATGTCTCCCACACCGTCCGCCTTGTCACCGGCCGCCAGCGCCGCCAATAACAGGGGCGTTGCCAGCAGCAACGATCGCCGGTTCGGTTCCATATCACTCATGGGTGCAACGATATTCGACTTTGTTCAGGTCGACTTCTCGTAGACCAGCCAGCGCAACTCGATCGGCGAGCGCTCGCGGTCGACGTCGAACACATCGAGCCCGTTGGCCCATCCCTCGAACCAGCCCGTGGGCGGCCAGCCGCCCTCGGGCAGGTGGGCCTTCTCGTATTCGTAGGCGGAATCGTCGGCAACCAATTCGAAATCAAGACCGTCCGCCGCACCCGCCATCTGGTCGCGGGTGTAGATCATGGTGTTGCACTGCTGGCCGAGTTCCATCGCGACGTTGTCCGGAACATATCCCTCGCGCGGCAAGAAGGCGTTGAACACCAGACGCCCGCCAGGCGCCAGACAAGCGGCGGCGAGTTCGAACATGCCCCGCAACTCATGGGTCGTCCGGAAGTCGGGCACCACCTCGGAGAGCACCATCAGCTGGTATTCCTCGTGGACGCTTTCCATCGCGGTGAAAACATCGCTCTGAATCACCCGCACTGCCAGCGCTTGGCGCTCCGCCTCCGATTGCATGACATCGGCAAGCTTCGACGCCATCTCGACCGCGTCCACCGGGTGGCCGCGACGGGCGAGGGCCAAAGCGTTGCGCCCGGTTCCCGCACCCACGTCCAGCACGCGGTAGGTCGTCGGATCGGGTGCCTCGGCGGCCAGCGCCAGCACGCGCGCGTCGGGCTCGGTGCCGAAGAGCGGCGGCGGACGGACGGCCACCCACTCGTCGTAATCGGCGTCGAGGCTGCGCCATTCGGCTTTGACCCGAAAATTCACGCTCGTCCCGAAGGGGGCGTTGAACGAGATGACAATGTCGGACCGGGGCGAAGCCTTGAAACCCTTCGCCAGCTCCGCCTCGAGGGTGGCCCTGAGCTGAGACGACTGTTCGGGCGTGTACCAGACGCCCAGGGTGGCACAGACGTTGCCGCACAACTGGACATATTCGTCGATCAACGCGGGCACTGCGGGCACCCGGATGTGCCCCTCGGCCATCGATCGGCGATACAACCGCCTGACTATCGCTTCGTGAAGCATCGACGGATCGAAGGGGTCAGAAGGCTGATCCTGCACCAGAACCTTCTACACGACCCGGCCGCTTAGCACCACTGAGAGTCGCGCCGATCAGCCCGAGCGGGCGACGCCTTCGAGGAGGTCGGCGGCCATCGCGACACTTTCGGCGGGCTTGGTCATCGCGGTAGCGAGCTCGCGTGCCCGCGTGGCATAGTCCGCGGCGAACAGGGACCGCAGATCCGCGATGAGGGAATCGTAGGTTGATTCCGAAAAAGGTCTGGCCATGCCCACTTTTAACTGGCTGACCGCGGAGGCCCAGATCGGCTGATCGAGCCAAAGCCAGAGCACCAACATCGGGACCCCGGCCCGCATGCCCGCGGCGGTGGTACCCGCGCCCCCGTGATGCACGATCGCGCGGCATGTGGGGAAAACGGCGCCGTGGTTGACCGCGTCCACAATTTTGGTGTGGGCCGCCCGCGTGACGTGGCTGAAATCGTTTGGGCCGCTGCAAATCAGCGCTCGTTCGCCCAACTGTTCGCACGCCCCGCTGATCACTGCGACCGTTTCCGCGGGCGATGTCACCGGCGTACTACCGAAGCCGAAGTAAATGGGTGGCGTCCCGTCGGCGATCCACGACAACACCTCGTCGTCGACCTCGGCGGGCATGTCCAGCGTCAGCGACCCCACGAACGGCCGCCGCTGCCCGGATGTTGCCCACTCGCTGGCCAACTCGGGCACGCAAATCTCATAGTAGGTCTGGATCTCCAGTACGTCCCGAGTCAATGATCCGGCAGCTTCGGGTAACCCCAGCGCCTCGCGCTGCAGGCCTTCGGCCACATTCGTCACCTGCTCCTGGTACCCCCCGAGTTCCAGTGCCAGTGCGGGGAAAAAATGCAGCGCGGCGAACGGCATTCCGTAAAACTCTGCGACGTTGGCCGCCAACCGCTGCTCGTTCATGCCAGCCACCAGTAAGTCGGCACCCTCTGCTAACGAAGCCAGCGCCGAGTTCTTGTCCGCCCACACCTGGTTGACGCGCTCCATGAGTTGGGGCAGAGCGCTGATCGGATCCTGAACACGGTGCACGAAATCTGTCGTTTCGGTGATCTGCTGTCCTGTGTCGGGCCCGTAAGCGACGGCGTCGAGACCGGCCGCCTCGACGAAGCCGAGCATGTCGGGCGGGACCGCCATGCGCACCTCATGCCCGCGGCGGAGCAACTCGCGACCGACGGCGGCGCAGGGCTCGACGTCGCCCCGGCTGCCATAGCCTGCCAGCACAATTCTCATCAACGACCTCACTCGCGGTGGTGGTATCGATCCAAGCAGACCGTCCGCATCGGGATTGCGCGGCGGGAACTCGCTGACGCCGTGCACGCGTCCCGCGCCAATGACAGGCACGCGTGCAATAACGGCGGTAACTTATCGGTGACCGTCGGCGCCCACAGCGCGCTATTCCAGGTCAGAGGGGCATGTCGAAGCGATTGAGACGTCCGCCGCGCGGTCAGGGGGTGACAGACGGTCGTCGGCCGTTGCCAGACCTGTAGTACTTAGAAGGATCACGATTTGTTTGCTGTCCGTTGGGCTATCCCACAACGGCCCGTTGCAGGCCGTTAACGCTGTGGCCGCCCACTGAACCGTCCGGAGGAGACCGACTACATGGATTTCGCAGCGCTGCCTCCGGAGATCAACTCGGCCCGGATGTACACCGGGCCTGGGTCGGCACCGACGCTGGCCGCCGCGATGGCCTGGGACGAGCTGGCCGTCGCACTGCATTCCGCGGCGGACGCCTATCAGGCCGAGATCACGGCCCTGACCGGTGGGCCCTGGCTGGGTCCCTCGGCGGCGGCGATGGCGGCCGCGGCCGCCCCCTACGTGGCCTGGGCGAGGACCGCCGCGGCGCAGGCGGAGCAAACGGCCAATCAGGCCAGAGCCGCTGCCTACGCCTACGAGGCGGCCTTCGCGGAGACGGTGCCGCCCCCGGTCGTCGCGGCCAATCGCAGCCTGCTGATGTCGTTGATCGCGACCAACGTCTTCGGGCAGAACACCCCGGCGATCGCGACCACCGAGGCGCAGTACTCGGAGATGTGGGCGCAAGATGCCGCAGCCATGTACGGCTACGCGGCGTCATCGGCGGTGGCAACGCGATTGACGCCGTTCGCCTCGCCACAGCAGAGCACCGCGCAGGGCGGGCCGGTGCGGCAAGCGGCCGCCCTCACCCAGGCCACCGGCACCTCGGCCGGGAAGGTGCAGAGCGCCCTCTCCTCGACGCAGCAAGCCTTCGCCGCGACGCCCAATGCGCTCACCAGCCTCGCCAGCCCCCTCGATTTCGGCTTCGGCGGGCGAGACCTGTTGGGACTGCTGGCCGACTTGAGTGCGGTGTTCGCCGATCCAGAACTCGGGTCCGCGGGACTCGCCTCTTCCTTAGTGGCCCTTCCCTACGACGTTGCCGGAGCCCTGACCGGTTTCCACACGGACGACATCGTCAGCGGCTGGGCGGGCGTCCAGTCCTGGCCCGGGTGGGCGCCCATTCCGCCCACGCCCTTCCCGGTGATCACCAACCTGGCGGGGGGATCGGTGGCGACGGCGAGCCTCGGCGAGGCGCACATGGTCGGCGGATTGTCGGTACCGCCGGCCTGGGCGGCCGCCGCGCCGGCGATCCGCCCGTCCGCCCTCGCCCTGCCCGCCACCAGCGTCGGCGCGGCCGCCCAGGCGTCGTCCAGCGGCTCCGGAAGCCTGTTCGGTGAAATGGCCGCGGCGAGCATGGCCGGGCGCGCGATGGCGGGCACGGGCACCGCTGCCGTTACGGGACGTGCCGAACGGTTCAGGACCGCCACGCAAAAGGGAACGCCGGACGCCAGCACCGCGTCCCAGGCCCCCGCCGGTGGCCCGATCACCAGCATCGCCGCCGAACTCCGCGAGCTGGCATCCCTGCGCGACGCCGGGATCATCACCGAAGACGAGTTCATCGAGCAAAAGCAGCGCCTGCTTCCGCACTGAGGCCGTCCGCGGCGAGACATTCGCGTGGCGACAAAACGCGTCCAATATCGACAGATGTCATCAGCAATTGTTTCGTGTGATTTTTGTATGTCGGTGCGTTCTTTCGAGAGGCGGTGTCACCGATACGCATTAACTGCTACCGTGTGAAAGCTTTCAAGCTTTATTGATCGAACCTCGACGAGCATTCATGTCCACCTCCCGGATCACGCCCGCGGTCGGCACCGCGGTGCTCTTGGCGTGCGTGGCTCTGACAGGTGTGGCGCCGCTGTCTTCGTGTCGTCCGTCGCCACCGGCACCGCAAGCCATCGCGTCGACGACGACTGCCGGCAGCGCTCCCAGCAATCAGCCACCGTCGCAGGCGGCCGGCGGGGCGCCGCCGGGCGGAAACGGTATCTACGGTGACCCCGGCGCGGCTGCCGAGTTCTGGCAACCCCAGTCGCTCGAGGACAATTGCGGGCTGATGGCCGTCGCCGACGTGGTCGGTGAGATCACCGGTCACGCGCCGACGGAACAGCAGATGATCGCACTGGGGGAGTCGACGCCTTCGCAGACCAACCCCGGACCCGTCTACGCACCGCGCAGCGACCCGAGCCACACCAACGGCAACGGCGGCATCGAAATGGCCGACGCGGTGGTGCTACTCGACCACTACGGCATCAAGTCCGAAATGACCTATTCGGACCATCCGGATCAAACCGGATTACCCGCGCTGGAGCGGTACCTCGCCCATGACCGGAAGGTCATCGCCTGGGTCAACTCCGCGGTCATCTGGAACACCAGCGACCAGCGGACCAAGGCCGACCACTTCGTGGTGGTGACCGGGATCGACACCAACAACCAGATCATCCACCTCAACGACCCCGGGGCCGAGCACCCCGACGAACAGGTCGCGATACCGGTCTTCACGACGGCGTGGCAAACCGGTCAGGAGTCGATCATCGTCACCGCGCCCGCCGGCTGAACACCCCGCCGTCCGTGACCGGAAGTCGCCGAACTCGTCGATCGATGCTCACGCTGCACCCACCAGAAACACGTAACACCGGCCCGGTTTCATGGGTGAGCAATTTGCCCAATTTTAATATTCGCCGGCAGCGCCGACTCATATACTGGCCGCAACTCGACTCCGACAAGAAAAGAAGGGCACGAAATGCTTCCTCCGCGTTGGCTGGCTAAATTGACAATTCCCGTTATGGTTGGCGCTGCCCTCACCGCAAGCCCCGCGATCGCATCGGCCGACGCCACCGACGACGCGTACTTGGCGAAACTGCACAACCTCGGCTTCTCGTGGCCCTCGTCGAGTGACTCCGACATGATCGCTCTGGGGCATGCGGTCTGCTCCGACCGGATGGCCGGCAAAACACCGGACGCCATCGCCGCGGACCTGCACTCCGGCATGAGCTCCAAGGGCTTCACGTTCGCCGACATGACCGGTTGGGTCAGCGCGGCGGAATCCACCTACTGCCCGGGCTGATCTTCCTCACCACCGGCCTGAGCCCTTCCCGCATACTCTGAGCGGGACAGTTCGTGTGGGCTCGCCGAGTGAGGGTGGCAGTGCAGAATTCGACGGCCTTTCGGGGCGCCGCCGCGGCCGGCCTGCGGGTGGAAGGGCTGCTCCGGTACCCGGTGAAGTCGATGCTCGGCGAAACCGTACCTAGCATCTTCGTCGACGAGCACGGCGCGGAGGGCGACCGGCGACTCGCGCTGTTGGACACCGCAACCGGTCACGTGGCGAGCGCCAAGAACGCCAGGCTATGGCGGGGCCTGCTGAAGTGCACCGCCAACCGAGAGGCTGGGCGGGTGACGATCGGTCTGCCCGACGGAACCAGCATGGCGGTGGACGATCCGGGCATCGACGAATTGCTCTCGGGGCTGTTGGGAAGACCGGTCCGACTGATCACTCAGCGCCCGGAACGCGCCACGCTGGTGCGCCCGGACCCGGAGAAGTTACTGGAGCTGGGCTTGGACGCCGAGGTCGGCGGCCGCATCCTTCAGATCGCCCAGGCCACCCCGGGTGACGCATTCACCGACGAGGCCCCACTGCACGCGATCACCACGGCCACGCTGGAACACATCGGCGTCGAAGCGCTGCGGTACCGGCCCAACATCGTGATCGGGACGCCACCGGGTTACCCGCCGTACGCCGAAAACGACTGGGTCGGAACGGAAATCGTCGTCGGTGATGCACGCCTGCGCGTGCTGACGGCCACGTCACGATGCGTGGTGCCGACGCTTGAACACGGCCCACTGCCGCGCGCTCCGCAGGCGCTGCGCACGCCGGCGGCCGAGAACCGTTGGGACACCGGCGGTCATGGCCCTCAGCCGTGTGCGGGCGCCTATCTGGCGGTGGCGGCGGAAGGCGTGATCCGCGTCGGTGACCGCGTCACCGTCGGCGGATAAGCGGGGGCGCGGCCGTGGACGCGATTATCTAGGTTTCCGCGTGCGGGGTGGGGCTTTGCGCAGACTCCCACTTCGACGCCAGCGACCTTCTCACCGTGGTGCCGGCGGCCAGGTCGAGCTGGAAGGTCTCCCCGTCGTCGTCCTGCAACGTCACGACGTAGCGTTCGCCGGTGGCGTCTTTGAACACCACTTTGTAGGGCCGTTCACCAGAGCCGCGGTCGACGGCGATGATGTCGCCAGGGCTGACGTCGTCGATTGGGGCGTTACCCGAGACTTCGGACATAACGTCGACGGTAGCCGATCCGTCGATTTCAGGATTTTCGCCCGGCGTGATGCCGGCGACGGCACCGGTGACCGGCCCGCGGCCCCGGTAGAGTGCATGACTTTCGTTGTCGTGCTTGATGACTCGTCAGTAGCGGACGATCCGAGGCGTTCCGGTGTGCGCGTGACCCAGGTCACACGGGTGTTTGATCTGCGGCATCGGTGGAACCACTGAGCGTGACACCAACGAACGAACTCAGTGCTTGGCTAACGCCGCGAGGAGACTGCCGATGAGCGAACAGAACAAAGCCGAGGAAGCCCGTAGGGGCCTGGTCGATTCGGTGAAGGGCAAAGCGAAAGAGGTCTTCGGGGCGGTCACCGGCAACGAATCGCTGACCGCCGAGGGTCAACTCGAGCAAACGCAGGCGCACGAGCGGAAGGAAGCCAACGCGATGGAGGCCGTCGCGGAGGCCCAGGCCAAGCAGGCGCAGGACGACGCTGCCGAAGCCCGGGTGGAAGGCGCCCAACAGCGCGTCGCGGCGAACGCGCAGGCCGTTGCCACCGAGGAGTCGATCGAGGCTCGGCAGGCGGCCCAGAAGCACGCGGCCGAGCAGGCCGCGCGGCAGCGGGCGACCGCCGAGAAGACACAGGCCGAGCTGGACGCACAGCACGAAATGCAACGGGCGAAGGCCGACGAGCGAGCCGAGATTCGTGACGCCTCCGAGGAAATCGTCGACGCCGTCGCCGAGCACCAGACATCGGTGCAGGTGGCCCGCAACGACGAGTCGGAGGCCGACCGTCTTCGCCGCGAAGCTCAGAACGTGACCAACGAAGCCGACCTGCCCTGACGGCGGGCCATACCCAGGAGAAGTTGATGAAGATTTCCGAACTCCCGTTCGCCGTTCTGCGGTTTCACTACCAACTCGCCCGTGTCCCGTTGCAGCTCATCGAGGACCAAGTCGTCACCCGCATCCCCAACGAGGCACCGGCGCGCCTGCTCTTCGAGCGCTCACTCGGCATGCTGGACACCACCGTCGGTAATGCGCTCGATGACCCGCGACTCGTCGAGCGGGGTACGGCGCTGATCGAGCGCAGCGACGCGCTGGGCCGCGCCGCGCAGCTGGATGCCAAGGCCGCGACCCGCCGGGAACGGGCCGACGCAAAGCTGAAGGACGCCCGCGATCAGGCGATCGAGGAGCGGGAGGAAGCGCAGGCGGCCACGCAGCAAGAGGTCAAAGAGGCGCGCAACTCCGCCGAGCAACGCAAACGGGAGGCGGCGCAGTCGGCTCAGCAGCGGAGCGCCGCGGCCAAACGCCGGGCCGACGAGGCGGCGGACCGGCAGAAGCAGACGGTCGAATCGGCCAAACGCCAGGTCGAGACCAGGACTCAGGCCGCCGAGAAGGCCGCATCCAAGGCCGCCGCAGCGAAGATCGATGAGGCCGAGGACAAGCTGGGCGACGCCGCCGACAAGCGGTCCGAGGCCGACCGGGTCGCGCACCTGGCCGCCGCCGAGCGGCAACAGCGGCAAGAGGAGCGGGCGAACGACTGACGCGTCAGACGCGCGGCGCCGGCCCCTGGTTGATCTTGTTGGCCGCGAACGTAGCGGCCTGAGCGGTCATCCCTGCGTCGATGTAGGACACGTGCGCCATGATGTTGCCGCCTCCCGAGCAGATCGGGTCGTCGGGGGCGCACAGGCTGATGGTTTTGGATCCATACGCGGGGTTGATGGTCGGCAGCGGCTGGCCGCCCCACAGCATGGTCGAGAACCCACTGGTCGGCTCGCCGAAGAGGGCGACGGCGGCGACGTGATCGGCGACCGAGGCCGGCATCGCGTTGGTGGCAAGATCGATCACCGTCGAGCCTTGCGAGTATCCGCCGAGCACGATCCTCGAGTTCGGGCAGCTGGCCACGGTGTCCTGGATATGAGTGCTCGCGTCGTTGGAGCCGGCGTTCGCGCTGTTGTGGTAGTCGTCATTGGCCGGGTAGTTCACCGCGTAGACATCGACGGACTTGCCGCCGAGCTGCGACGTCAGCGAGTCCACGAATGCCTGGCCGATGTTGCCCAGACCGGGCTCCTGGTGGGTGCCGCGGGCGAACACCACCGAGACGTCGGTGCACGGATCGGCAACGGCGACGGGAGCGGCTGAAGATCCCCACAGGGGTGCGCTCAGCCCCGCCCACATCGCCACGACCGGGACGCCAACAATGCGAGCAACTCTCCGTGCAGTCATGCCGAAATCCTGTCACATCACCGGGCGCGCCGGCCCCGGCGGTAGGCGCTCCCATCAGCATGTGAGCGCATCCGGCCGAGTCACGTTGCGGCGCAACGTAATCGCTCAGCCACAGCTAGTGGCCGCGCCACTGGGGCTTGCGCTTCTCGGCCCAGGCCCGAAGTCCCTCGGCTACGTCCTCGGTCGCCCCTGCCACCTTGCGCATGGTTTCGCCGAAGCGGACGGATTCGACCCAGCCCATGTCCGCCGTGCGCCACGCCACCTCCTTGGTCGCACGCTGGGCCAGGGGGGCGGCCTCGGTGAGGGTGCGGGCCCACGCTTTGGCCTCGGCCTGCAGCTGATCCGCTTCGACGAGCCGCCAGACCAGGCCGATCTCCTTGGCGCGCTCCGCGCTCATCGGCTTGCCGGTCAACAGCAGCTCCATTGCGTTGGCCCAGCCGACCCGCTGGGGCAACCGAATGGCCCCGACGATGGTCGGCACGCCGATCGACACCTCGGGAAAGCAGAAGCTGGCCTCCGTGCTGGCGATGACGAAGTCGCAGAACAACACCCCCGTCAATCCATAGCCGATGCAAGGCCCGTGCACGGCGGCGATGGTCGGCTTGAACAGCTCCATCCCGCTTTCGAAGGAGTTGACCGTCGGCTTCTCCCAGAACGTTCCGCCGAAGGTGCCGACCGAGCCCTCGCCGTCCTTGAGGTCACCACCCGCGCAGTAGACACTGCCGTTCGCGGTCAGGATCGCGACCCAGGCGTCCAGGTCGTCGCGGAACCGCTCCCAGGCCGCGTTGAGGTCTTGGCGGAGCGACCCATTGATGGCGTTGCGAGCCTCGGGACGGTTGAGGGTGATGGTGGCGATGTGGTCGTCCAGCTGATAGGTGACGAGGCTCATGGGCTAACCCTAGGGCGCCGAGTGTGGGCCCTAGGGATGAAAACTGGCGGGAATTCGTCCACGGGCCCCACGCTCGGCGGCGGGATGCGTCGAGCGCACGCCTATCCTGGCCGAAATGGCCGAACTGTCCCGCGCGGAACTGCGCACGCGCCTTGACGGTCTGACCACCCGCGACGCCGCGCGCCTGGGCAGGCGCCTGAAGAACCTGCGCGACGCCAAACCCGACAAGCTGCGCCACCTCGCCGAGGAGATCGCCGGGGCGGAGGCGCTCGTCGCCGCCCGGCAAGCCGCGGTGCCGACCATCGCCTATCCCGACCTCCCCGTCAGCGCGCGGCGCCGGGAGATCGCCGATGCGGTGCGAGCGAACCAGGTCGTGGTGGTCGCCGGCGAGACCGGTTCGGGCAAGACCACGCAGCTGCCCAAGATTTGCCTCGAGGCCGGCCGCGGCGTTCGCGGAACCATCGGACACACCCAACCGCGGCGGCTGGCCGCCCGCACGGTCGCGCAGCGCATCGCCGACGAACTGGGCAGCCCCCTGGGCGAGACGGTCGGCTACACCGTGCGATTCACCGATCAAGTCAGCGACCGAACCCTGGTCAAACTGATGACCGACGGCATCCTGCTGGCCGAGATTCAACGCGACCGCCGCCTGCTGCGCTACGACACCCTGATCCTCGACGAGGCGCACGAGCGCAGCCTGAACATCGACTTCCTGCTGGGTTACCTGCGCGAGCTGCTGCCGCGCCGCCCCGACCTGAAAGTGATCGTCACCTCGGCGACCATCGAGCCGCAGCGTTTCGCGGACCACTTCGGGGGCGCGCCGATCGTCGAGGTGTCCGGGCGGACGTACCCGGTCGAGATCCGGTACCGACCGCTCGAAGTCCCGGTGTCGAGCGGTCCCGACGATGACCCCGACGACCCCGACCACGAGATCGTGCGCACCGAGACGCGTGACGAGGTCGAGGCGATCGTCGACGCAATCGGTGAGCTGGAGGCCGAGCCGGCCGGGGATGTCCTGGTATTCCTCTCGGGTGAACGCGAAATACGCGACACCGCAGAGGCATTGGGCGGACTGGAGAACACCGAGGTGCTTCCCTTGTACGCCCGGCTGCCGACCGCCGAGCAGCAGAAGGTGTTCGCACCGCACACCGGGCGCCGCGTCGTGTTGGCGACCAACGTGGCCGAGACGTCACTGACCGTGCCCGGCATCCGCTACGTCGTAGACCCGGGCAATGCCCGTATTTCACGCTTCAGCCGTCGCCTGAAGGTGCAGCGGTTGCCGATCGAACCGATCTCCCAGGCGTCGGCCGCGCAACGGGCGGGCCGCTGCGGCCGGGTGGCGGCCGGTGTGTGCATCCGTCTCTACTCGGAGGAGGACTTCGCGGCCCGTCCGCGCTACACCGACCCGGAGATCCTGCGGACCAATCTCGCCGCGGTGCTGTTGCAGATGGCGGCTCTGGGCCTCGGCGAGGTCGAGAGCTTTCCGTTCCTGGACCCGCCGGACCGGCGCAGCATCCGCGACGGCGTGCAACTGCTGCAGGAATTGGGGGCTTTCGACGCCCAGGGCGCCATCACCGAACTCGGCCGCCGCCTGGCGCGGCTGCCGGTCGATCCCCGGCTGGGCCGGATGATTCTGCAGGCCGAGACCGAGGGATGCGTGGCAGAGGTGCTGGTGCTGGCCGCGGCGCTGACCATCCACGACCCGCGGGAGCGGCCCACCGACCGCGAGGACGCGGCTCGACAGAAGCATGCGCGTTTCGCCGACGAGGACTCCGACTTCCTGTCCTACCTGAACCTCTGGCGCTACCTAGGGGAGCGGCGTAAGACCTTGTCCGGCAATCAATTCCGCCGGATGTGCCGAGATGAGTTCCTGCACTATCTGCGCATCCGCGAGTGGCAGGACCTGGTCGGGCAGCTACGCGGCATCGCGCGCGACCTGGGCGTCAGCGAGTCTGGCGACCCGGCCGACCCCGCACGGGTGCACGCGGCGCTGCTGGCGGGGTTGCTGTCGCATGTCGGCATGCGCCGCGAGGACGGGCGCGAGTATCTCGGCGCGCGCAACTCGCACTTCGTCCTCGCGCCGGGCTCGGCCCTGACCAAACGGCCGCCCCGCTGGGTGGTCGTGGCCGAACTGGTGGAAACCAGCCGCCTCTACGGGCGCACCGCCGCGCGCGTTCAGCCGGAGGTCGTCGAGCGCGTCGCGGGCGACCTCGCGCAGCGCTCCCACAGCGAACCGCACTGGGACCCCAAGCGCGGCGAGGTGATGGCCTACGAGCGGGTGACGCTGTACGGCCTGCCCCTGGTTGCGCGCCGCCGCGTGGGTTACGCCCGGATCGAGCCGGCGGTGGCGCGGGAGTTGTTCATCCGGCACGCATTGGTGGAGGGCGACTGGCAGACGCGTCATCACTTCTTCCGCGACAACGCTCGGCTGCGCGCCGAGCTCCAAGAACTGGAGGAGCGGGCCCGCCGCCGCGACCTGCTCGTCGGCGACGACGAGGTCTATGCGCTCTACGACGCGCGCATCCCGGCCGACGTCGTGTCGGCGCGGCACTTCGACGCGTGGTGGAACAAGCAGCGGCACAACACCCCCGAGCTGCTGACGTTCACTCGTGACGACCTGTTGCGCACCGGAGACACCGCCGACACCGAGCGGCCGACGGCCTGGCATTCGGGCGATCTCAGCCTGCCCCTGACCTACCGGTTCGAACCCGGCGCCGCCGACGACGGCGTCACGGTGCACGTGCCGATCGACGTGCTCGCGCGGCTGGGTGGTGACGAGTTCGCCTGGCAGGTGCCGGCGCTGCGCGAGGAGCTGGTGACCGCCCTCATCCGCTCCCTGCCAAAAGACTTGCGCCGCAACTTCGTTCCCGCGCCGGACACCGCCCGCGCAGTGCTCGACGGGATCGATCCGGCCGGCGAGCCGCTGCTGGAAGCGTTGCAGCGCGAGTTGCGCCGTCGCACCGGCGTTCTGGTGCCCATCGACGCTTTCGACCTGGACAAGCTGCCCGCGCATCTGCGCGTGACCTTCGCGGTCGAATCAGGCGACGGCACCGAGATCGCCCGCGGCAAAGACCTCGATGCGCTGCAACAACGGCTGGCCGCGCCCGCCCGCCGGGCCGTCGCGCAGGCGGTCGCCGGCGAGCTGGAACGAACGGGGCTGCGTGCCTGGCCCGCCGACCTGGACGCGCTGCCACAAGTCGTCGAGGAGACGGTCGACGGACGCACCGTACGGGGCTTTCCCGGTTTCGTCGACGCCGGTGGCGCGGTCGACCTGCGGGTGTTCGCGACGTCGGCGGAGCGGGACCACATGCTGGGGCCGGGCCTGCGCCGATTGGTGCGGCTCAGTGCGGCGTCACCGATCAAAGCCGTTGAGCGACAACTGGCCCCGCGAACACGGCTGGCACTGGGGTCGAACCCGGATGGCTCGCTGACCGCGCTGCTCGAGGACTGCGCCGACGCCGCGGCCGACACGTTGATACCCGGGCCGGTGTGGACCCGCGACGACTTCACCACGCTGCGCGAGCGGGCCGGCAAGAACATGGTGTCGGCGACCACCGACATTGCGGCCCGCGTGGAGCGGGTGTTGGCCGCCGCCCAGGACGTGCAGCTGCTCCTGCCCGACCAGCCGCCGCTCGCGCAGAGCGACGCGATCGCCGACATCCGCGCGCAGCTGAACCGACTCTTGCCGCCGGGGTTCGTTACCGCCACCGGACGCGCCCACCTGGCCGATCTGACCCGCTACCTGAACGCGATCCGCCGGCGCCTCGACCGGCTGCCGCACGGGATCGACGCGGATCAACAGCGGATGCTGCGGGTGCACGCCGTCCAGCGCGCCTACGACGAATTGCTGCACGCGCTGCCGTCCGCGCGGCGGGCGGCCGACGACGTCCGCGATATCGCGAGGCAGCTCGAGGAATTGCGCGTGAGCCTGTGGGCGCAACAGCTGGGCACCCCACGGCCGGTGAGCGAGCAGCGGATTTACCGAGCCCTCGACGGGCTGTGGGAGCGTCCGGCGGATTAATCCCCTCCCACTCTCAACCTATAGCGCACTGGGGGGCTTGCGGCAAGGCCCGGGTGATGCCGCACAATCGCTGGCCGAAGTCCGTTTTCGCTGTTACCGGGGGTGGGAATTGTTGTCGCACAGGAACGTCGACCATGGGGTGCTGGTTGTCGGGGGAGGCCCGACGGGGCTGATGTTGGCCGGTGAGCTGGCGTTGGCGGGGGTTGATGTGGCGATCGTCGAGCGGCGCGCCGACCAGGACCTCGTCGGCGCCCGCGCGGGGGGTTTGCATGCGCGCACCATCGAGGTCCTCGACCAGCGGGGAATCGCCGATCGGTTTCTTGCCCGCGGTCAGGTCGCCCAGGTCACCGGGTTCTCCCAGATCCGTCTGGACATCAGCGACTTTCCCACCCGGCATCCGTACGGTCTGGCACTGTGGCAAAACGAGATCGAGCGGATACTCGCCGACTGGGTGCACGAGCTGGGGGTGCGAGTGTACCGCGGATGCGAGGTGACCGGCCTCGCCCAAGACCATGGTCGCGTGGGCGTTGCGTTGTCCGATGGGCGATCTCTCCAAGGGGAGTACCTGGCGGGCTGCGACGGCGGACGCAGCGTGGTCCGCAAGGCCGCAGGCATCGACTTCACCGGGTGGGAACCGACCACCAGTTATCTGCTCGCCGAGGTCGAAATGGATCCGGGCACAGGCGATTCGCCGGTGTGGGGGATCCGTCACGACGCGGTCGGGGTTCATTCGCTGGCCGCGGCCGACAATGGGCGGGTGCGGGTGATGGTCACCGAGCAACGCCTGGGCCCCGCGAGCGAACCCAGCCTGCGTGAGCTCCGCGAGGCGCTCATCGCCGTCTATGGGACCGACTACGGGATCCACAGTCCCGCTTGGCTTTCCAGATTCACCGACACGGCCCGGCAGGCCGCAACCTATCGCGCCGGGCCCGTCCTGCTCGCCGGTGACGCCGCGCATGTCCACCACCCGATCGGCGGACAGGGCCTCAATACCGGCGTGCAGGACGCGGTCAACCTGGGATGGAAGTTGGGACAGGTGGTCAACGGAACATCGCCGGACAGCCTGCTCGACACCTACCACGCCGAACGGCACCCGGTCGCCGCGCGGGTGCTGCGGAACTCGATCGCGCAGATGGCGCTTCTTCGCCCGGACGACCGCACCAAGGCCTTGCGCGACACCATGTCCGAGCTCCTCGAGATGGACGAGCCCCGCAAACGGTTCGCCGGCATGATGGCCGGCCTGGATATCCACTACGACTTGGGCGACGGGCACCCGCTGCTCGGACGCCGCATGCCCGACCTCGACCTGACCACGAACGACGGCCCGATGCGGGTTTTCACGCTGCTCCACCGGGCCCGGCTGGTGTTGCTCAACCTCGGTGAACCCGGCCGTTTCGACGTAGCCTCATGGGCGAACCGGGTTCAGCTGATCGACGCGCAATATGCGGGTACGTGGGAGCTTCCGGTCCTCGGCGCGGTCGCGGCTCCCGACGCGGTTTTGATCCGGCCGGACGGACATGTCGCCTGGGTCGAGGGATACGGCGGTTGCGCGCTTGGCGACGCGCTCGACGCGTGGTGCGGCGACTCGCGCTCTTCTAGCTGCTAGTCCGGCGGTTCGTCGCCCGAGCCGCGGGTGGGGGTGCGTTCCCGGTCGCTGGGCTTGCCCGCAACGCCCTCGGCCTCCCGGTCGTCGGCGACCTTCTCCTCGAGCTGGTCGACGATGTCCTCCAGCTCCTGAGAATGACCGCGCAGGTCTTTGTCGGGTTTCGTCATATCACTTCCCATTGACTGTGGTCGGGTGCCGTGCCGTCGGTATCCAGTACCCCGTCAGCCTGGTGGTAACCCGGTGGGGGCCTGTGATCCTCGGTTCATCTTGGTCCACGTCGGGTTGACCAGCTGGCGGTGACGGACGCGACATAACGCCGCGGCGGTGGAAGTATCGCACTTGTGGCCGACAAAAAACCGCAGACCATCTCTTACCCGGCGGCCGACGGACGCCCCCGCCGCCACCAGACCGAACGACTCGACCCCCACGTCATCGTCCTGTTCGGCGCGACGGGGGATCTGGCCAAACGCAAGCTGATCCCCGGTCTGGCCTACCTGGACCAGTCCGAGCTCGCACCCGATATCCATATCGTCGCAACGTCGCTGGAAGACCTCAGCGACGACGAATTTCGCGAGATCGCCAAAGAGGCGATCGATTCGTTCGGCACGCACAAGCTCTCGCCCGAACAGTGGGCCAACTTCGCGAAGATCGTCACCTACGTCCCGCAGGGCGCCGGACCGGAAGCGCTGGCCGCGGCGGTCGCCGACGCCGAGGCCGAACTCGGTCCCGACGTCCGGCGTCTGCACTACCTGTCGGTGCCGCCGAAAGCCGCGCGTCAAGTCATCACCATGCTGCGCGACGCCAAGCTCGTCGAGCGCTCGAGGGTGGTGATGGAGAAGCCGTTCGGGACCGACTTCGCCAGCGCGGTGGCGCTCAACGACTTCGTGCACGAAACGTTCGAGGAATCCCAGATCTTCCGCATCGACCACTTCTTGGGCAAGGAGGCTGCCCAGAACATCTTGGCGTTCCGCTTTGCCAACGGCCTGTTCGAGCCGATCTGGAACCGCAACTTCATCGACCACATCCAGATCGACATCCCCGAAGCCCTCGGCCTGGATCAGCGGGCGAACTTCTACGAGGAGACCGGCGCCTACAAGGACATGGTCGTGACCCACCTGTTCCAGGTGATGGCGTTCGTGGTCATGGAGCCGCCGACGGCCCTCGAGCCCTTTGCCATCAGCGAAGAAAAGAACAAGGTGTTCCGGTCGATGCTGCCGGTCAAGCCGTCCGAAGTGGTGCGCGGCCAGTACAACGGATACCGCGACGAACAGGGTGTGGCCAAGGACTCCGACACCGAGACGTTCATCGCCCTCAGGGTCGGCATCGACAACTGGCGCTGGGCCGGCGTGCCGATTTATCTGCGCACCGGCAAGAAGATGGCCGAGGGCATCCGCATCATCTCGATCGCGTTCCGGGAGGCGCCCCGGACGATGTTCCCGCCCGGCTCAGGGGTCGGGACTCAAGGTCCGGATCACCTCACTTTCGACCTCGCCGACAACTCGAAGGTGTCGCTGTCGTTCTACGGCAAGCGGCCGGGCCCCGGCATGAAGCTGGACAAGCTGTCCATGCAGTTCTCCTCGCAGGAGATCGACACCGTGGTGGACGTGCTGGAGGCGTACGAACGGCTCATCCTCGACGCGATGCGTGGCGATCACACGCTGTTCACCACCGCCGAGGGCATCGAATCGTTGTGGGAGCGTTCGCAGGAACTGCTCGACGACCCCCCGCCGGCGAAGATGTACCAGCCGGGCACCTGGGGCCCCAACGCCATTCATCAATTGATCGCACCCAATGCGTGGCGGCTGCCGTTCGAGCGCGAGTGGCGGGACGTCAGGGGCTGATTGCACCCCGGTTAGCCGGATCCATCCCGGGCAACCCAGGGCATATGACGAATAAGACCAACACCAGAGATGACGTCGCCAGCATCCAAGCGGTAACTCATGCATGGGAGAAGGCACTCGCGGAGCACGATGTCGAGGGGCTGCTGGCCTGCTATGCGCAGGACGCGGTACTGGAAAGCCCGGTCGCCGCTCACATACTCGGCGGCCCGGGGGTATGCCGGGGTCACGATGAGCTGCGTCCCTTCCTCACCGAAGTCGTTGCTCGTACACCCGATGAACGCCAGTACCACCGCGCCGGATTCTTCACCGATGGGCACCGCGCGACGTGGGAATACCCGCGCGAGACCCCGAACGGTCCCCAGATGGACTTCGTCGAGGTCATGGAGATTGACGACGGGCTGATCACCGCCCACCGCGTCTACTGGGGATGGCGGGGCGTTCAGATCCTCATCAACGATGAGTACCACCGGGCAGACGGAAGCTAGGGGCGCGAACTCCCTCCGCTTTCCGCAGCCCACCGGAGGAGGCCGCGCTCAGCCCCTTTCGGCACTGATGTAGGTGACGGCGCCCCGGAAAGTCTTGAAGATCTCGCTGTCGGGAACGGCGAAGCCGTAGTCGGCGTACAGCCGCTCGGTGGGGTAAGGGGTGACGACCCAGCCGGTGGCGGCCAGGTGCTCGCCGGCGGGTTGGCGTTCCCCGTGCCACACCAGTTCGGCGACATCGATGTCCAGCCCGTGCTTCCGCCACGTGGTGCGCATCGCCCGGGCTCGCTCATCGCTGAACACGCCCATGTCGGTGATGTTCTCGGTCGCCAGCCGGCTGCCCGGCGCGCTGAGCGCGGTGATGTTGTCCAACAGCCGGTCCTGTGCCTGCGGTGGCAGGTACGGGAGCAGACCCTCAGCGATCCACGCCGTGGGGGCGGCGGCATCAAAGCCATTCTCTCGTAGGGCTTTTGGCCAGTCCTCACGCAGATCGATACCCACGGTTCGGCGTTCGGCGGTCGGTTCGGCCCCGATCCGGGCCAGCGTGTCGCCTTTGAACGCGATGACCGCGGGCTGATCGACCTCGTAGACCACCGTGCCCGCCGGCCACGGCAACCGGTAGGCGCGAGCGTCAAGTCCGGCCGCCAAGATGACGGCCTGACGTATGCCCGCCGCGGTCGCCGACGTCAGGAAGTCGTCGAAAAACTTGGTGCGCACGGCGATCTGCTCACGACGCTGCTGCAGTGTCAAGGGCATGTCGTCGCTGTCGAGCGGGATCTCGCCGTCCAGCATGCGGACGAAGAACGGGTGGCCGACGGCGCGCACCAAGGGCTCGGCGAACCGGTCGTCGAGCAGCGGGTCTGGCGCACGGGAGGCCAGCGCCCGGGACGCGGCAACCATCGTCGCGGTCGCCCCGACGCTGGAGGCCAGATCCCAGCTGTCACCCTCGGTGCGCGCGGAGCCAAGTGTTGACATTCGCTGCTCCCTCCCGGGATTGCGCCGCCGCGGCGGCCAATTCGCGTTCCGGAGGCTCACCGCAGACCAACCGCGCGGCTAAACCACCCGAATCGAAGGGTACTTTCTGCCTATGCCGCGGTCACTATGCACCCATGAGCTCCACGACAGGAGGCGAATCGGTTGATGGCACCCACGTTGCGCCCGCGCCGCTCGGCCTTGTACCTGCCCGGCAACAAGCCTCGGGCATTGGAGAAGGGCAAATCGCTCGCCGCCGACGTGGTCATCTTCGACCTCGAGGACGCCGTCGGGCCTGACGCCAAAGCCGATTCGAGGGCGGCGGTGTGCGACGCGATCTCGTCCGATGGTTACCGCCCCCGGGAGGTCGTCGTGCGCATCAACGGTTTGGACACCGAGTGGCACGACGAGGACCTGGCGGCTGTGGCGCGCTCGACCGCCGAGGGGGTGCTGGTGCCGAAGGTGGAGTCGGGTGACCAGGTTCGAGCGTTGGCCGCAACGCTCGACGCGCTCGACGCGCCCGAGTCGTTGCGGCTGTGGGTGATGATCGAAACGCCGCGGTCCTTCCTGCGGGCCGAGGAGATCGCCTCGGCCAGCGACCGATTGGCGGCAATGGTGGTCGGCACCAATGACCTGGTGAACGATCTGCACGGCTTGCACGTGCCCGGGCGCGCGCCCGTCGTGCCCGCGCTGGCGTTGGCCGTGCTGGGAGCCAGGGCGGCCGGAAAGGTGATCCTGGACGGGGTCTTCAACGACATCACCGACGAAGACGGGTTTCGCGCCGAGGCCCGGCAAGGCCGCGAAATGGGTTTCGACGGCAAGACTTTGATTCATCCGTCCCAGATAGGGCCGGCCAACGACCTGTTCGGCCCCTCGCAAGAGGAACTCACCGACGCCCGCAAGGTCGTCGCGGCCTACGAGGAGGCGCGGGCCGCGGGCACCAGTGTCATCACGGTGGACGGTCGGATGATCGAGAGCCTGCACGTCCGCAACGCCGAGCGGATTCTCACCCTCGCCGAGCTCATCGCGGAATTGGCATCCGCCTCGTAGGCGCCACGCCAGGAGCCAAGCGACTCACTGCTTGTCGACTTTGCCCGCGAGCTGTCCGGCGAGCTTGGTAGCCAAGTCCGCGGGGTCCTTGCGGACGACGCCGACATCGATCGCGAGGTTGTTGCGCACCGTCAGCGCGCGCTGGCAGGTCATGGTCAGCAGGACGTTGCCGTTGTCGCGCAGTGTCATCGTCAGGGTGCTGCTCAGCATGCCGTTGGTGTTGGAGACCGGCCCCACCTGCCACGCCGTCTCAGGGCTGTCCGGCCCGGCCGGGGTCGTGAATTGGCGGTTGGCGCAGACCGGCCACCGCTGCGCCGAGGTGGTGAAGAAACCGTTCGCCTCTTTGGCGGACGGGAACAGCACCAGCACCTGGCTCACCTCGGGATCCGGTTCGTTGGAGTTCGGCGGCAGGGCTGCGACCTCATCGTCGCCGCTGGCCGCGGTGTAGCCGCTGCCGGCATAAACGGGCGCCTCCCCGGGGCCGATGGCGAAGAGGCAATCGTCAGGGAATTTCCACCCGGCGGGCCACTGCTGCTTCGCGTTGTCGTCCTGGAGCTTGTCCGTCTTTTCTTTGCTCTTGGATCCGGTGACGCCCAGCGCGCTGTCGATATCCGCCGACGAGAGCAGTAAGCCGGGCAGTGCGGCCTGCGCCACCGGCGGCCGCGACGACGTCGTGGGCGACGAGCCGGAGCCGCCCTGGTTACCGCCGCCGCACCCGGCGATCAGCAATCCGATGGCCACGGCCGAGACTGCGGTTGGTATTCGGCGCATTCGTTTGCACACCCTTTTGTCGTCGCGTAGCGGCCTCAAACTTCGGCGCGGCCGGCACATGCGCCGATCAAAGCGAGAGGTGGACGGAAGCATATCCGCTGTGACAGCAAATTGCGCAAACTCACCCGAAATGACCGTCGGCTCATTTGTCGAAGCGCCGGTGATTCACCCACCGAGGTGATGGCACGCGCCGGGTCCGCATGGAGAAGTCGGGGCTCGACGCGCGTCGACAGCGCAGAATGATTCGCAGTTCAAGGGTTTCCTAGGTCAACAAAAGCGGATGGTACGGATCCCATCGCCGCGCACCTCGCGGAATGGCTCCGACGTAAACAGCGCTTGAAAGTGCGCCCGGCGATCGCCGGCTGCCGGTAAGCTCCGCCCAGCAAACACCATTTCGGAACAAGGGAGCCTGCGATGCGGCTACACCGGATTACGTCCGCAGCAATGGTCGCGCTCGCGATCCTCACGGCGGGGTGTTCGAGCGGCACATCGGCGTCAGGCTCGACGGCGAGTCAGGCACCGACGTCGTCCCCGCAGGCGTCCACGTCGTCGCCGCCAACTACACCGCCCTCCACGCAAGCCCAGTCGTTCGACCAGTCCACCTGCCTGGACATCTCCTTCGCCAAAGACAACCTGATGGTGGCCAACAACCCCGAGAAGGCGCGCAAGTACGCCGACACGCTGGAAAAGTACGGTCCGCCGGACACGGTCAAGGCCGCGATCGAGCACTTCGTCACCACCGGCGGCGCGCGGCCCGACGACCCCGATCTCGACACCAACCGGGACGCGCTCACCGCTTGGATCAAACAGGTGTGCCCCAACGTGAACCCTTGACCCGCTGATCCAGCCACCTCCGTATGACGGAATCGGGTTGCGCAGACGGGCGGCCGGATACGCGTTGCTCTACCGTTGGCTCCGCGGGTCGGGGTGCCCTCTTGTGGTGCGAGTCTCACGGCCCGGGCCGGTGGATCGACGGTGACCACGCGGTAGGTTGAACGCGGTCCCGGACGATCCGAAAGGAGACACCTTGCGTGACACCGCGGCCATGACCGACGCCGACCGCACGTGGATGGTCGACACCCTGCTCGCGCTGCTGCAGACGCCAAGCCCGGCGGGGCGGACGGATGCGGTGATGCAGCACATCGGCGACATCTTCGATGACTTCGGCGTGCCCTTCTCCTTGACGCGGCGCGGTGCGCTGACCGCCGAACTTCCAGGGGCGTCGGCCACCACCGACCGCGCGCTTGTCGTCCACGCCGACACCATCGGCTGCATGGTGCGCAGGCTCAAGGACAACGGGCGCCTCGAGGTCATCCCGGTCGGCACCTTCTCGGCCCGGTTCGCCGCGGGCGCGCGGGTGCGGATCTTCTCCGACGACCCCGACGAATTCATCACCGGCACGGTCATGCCCCTCAAAGCCAGCGGCCACGCATTCGGCGACGAGATCGACCTGCAGCCCACCGACTGGGAACACGTCGAGGTGCGCGTCGACCGCAAGGTCTCCTCCCGGGAGGACCTCCTCCGTCTCGGCCTGCAGATCGGCGACTTCGTCGCCCTCATCGCCAGCCCCGAACTGACCGCCGACGGCTACATCGTCTCCCGCCACCTCGACGGCAAGGCGGGCGTCGCGATCGCGCTCGCCCTGGCCAAGAACTTCGCCGAGCAGAAGCTGGTGCTGCCGCACCGCACCATGCTGATGATCACCATCACCGAGGAGGTCGGCCACGGGGCGAGTCACGGGTTACCCGCCGACGTCGCCGAATTGGTTTCGGTGGACAACGCCGTCTGCGCGCCGGGACAGCATTCCATCGAGGACGGCGTGACGATACCGATGGCCGACCTGCACGGGCCGTTCGACTACCACCTGACCCGCAAGTTGTGCCGGCTCGCCGAGGAGCAGGGCATCCCGTGCGCGCGCGACGTGTTCCGCTTCTACCGCTCAGACGCCGCCGCGGCGATCGAGGCGGGCGCGGGTACCCGCGCCGCGCTCGTCGGCTTCGGCCTCGACGGCAGCCACGGTTGGGAGCGCACACATCTGGACTCGCTGCAGGCGGTCTACTGCCTGCTGCACTCCTGGCTGCAGACGCCACTCACCTTCGCCAAATGGGACGCCAAGCCTTCGGGCAAGCTGCGGGACTTCCCGTCGTCCAAGCAACCCGCCCCGAGCGAGCGGTGGGTGCCGCTGGCCCGCGGGGAACACGATTCCCCGGGCGAGGCGTCGCCGGGCTCGCATTGGCCGCCCTCGGAGGGTCCCCAGGCCTGAGACGCCAACCCCTAACGGTCGGCGCGGGGGATCCGGTCTGCGCGCCAGCACCGAGACTTCATGGGGACGTCTATCGCTTCGGCATCAAAGAATCGCTCGTTCAAGGCGGCGCGGGCATTGGCCAGTCGCGCCGCGCGCTCATCCGGCGACGCGATGATCACCCTGCTGTAGGTGCCGACCATCGAGACGACGTCGTCTATGGTCATGGTCCGCACAAACGTGAACGTCTCGCGCGAAACGTTGTGGAAGATCTGCGGGTCGGGAAGCACGACGTTCTCGTGGCGCCGGCGGAAGCGGTCGGGGGATTCCGCCTCGGGCGTCTCTTCGCCCGGAAGCAGGTCCAGGTTCCGGACCCAATCCACCTCACGGTCTCGACTGGTCCAAATCAAGCCGAATCGCCCATGGTCGCGCAGGACGCGGCCAATCTCGGGAACTGCGCGCTGGGGATCCATCCAGTGCCACGCCGAAGAGACGAACACTGCGTCGACGGAAGCGTCGGGAAGCGGGATCGACTCACCCGTGCCTTCGACGGCACGCACCTCGGGCGACCGCTCGGTGAGCACCGCCCGCATGCGTGCGTCGGGCTCCACGGCGATGACCGTCGCCGCCCTGCTGATCAGCGCGCGGGTGAACAGGCCGGTGCCCGCACCCAGGTCCACGGCCACGCCGCACCGGGGCGGCACCAGCCAGTCCACCGCTTCTTCCGGAGGCCGCGGACGAAAGCCGTCGTAGTCGTCGGCGATCGAGCCGAATGACATCGCGCGTTCCTGGCGATCGGTCATATCCGCCAAAGTAATCCGTCTTGCTGGGCGGGAGGTGGGAAGGAGTTGTGCGTCACCACAGCGCACTGTGGTTGACGAGCGCGTCGGTCATCAGCCCGATCCCGAAGACCAGGAACAGAAGTCGCACCGATATCGGGCCGTAACGCGTCAGGGCACGCACGAGACTGCGCTGAATGCGCTTGGCTCGCATGGTTTTCCTCATCGAAAGCGTAAGGATCATCAGCGGCGGGGAAAGCGCGATGGCCCAGTAGACCAGGATGACCAACGGCCAGAGCGGCGGCCTCGGGTGTAGGGCGGCGAGCATGGTCAACGCGGTGAGATAGGGGATGGCGGTTGGCGCTTGGCCGCTACCGACCGCCAACCCGAGGAACCCGAGCAACCACGGGCGCTGGCGCATCGCCGCCAACGCCCAGCCGGGCGCCGATGACTGAGCGGTCAGCGGGAAGTAGGCCAGACCGGTCAGCACCACGCCGAGCGCCAACTCGCCGCGAAAACGGATCGCCGGTGTCACGTGGAAGCCGACGACGTGGGTCAGGAAGCTCAGACCCAGCACCGTGCACACCCCGAACGTGGTCGTCACGGCGAACACGCCCGCGACGAAGCTGAGGGCACCCGGAACCGGCGACCGGCGATTCAGCCGACTGTCGAAGATGACCGCGGAAACCACACCCAGGTTGAGGACGTTCAACGAATCGAGAAGCGCCAGGCCGGCAAGCGCCAGCACAAGAGCAGCCACCTGCCAGAGCCCCGCTTACCGTGCGATCTCGCGGGGTGCGCACATCGAAGCGGCGATCATGCTGCAGACAATACGAGGCGAAGACCCGGCTGTCCGTCTGAGGCCGGGTGCGTTGGGCCACGCGGGTGGATCACCGGTGCGATTCATATGGGTTTCGATCCGGTCTCGGGGCATGGGGCACCGCGGATTTCGGTGTCGCGCGGACAAGGATGCGAAACATGAGGCAGACGCGGGAGCCCGCCGGTGGCGCGTGAATTCTCCCGCCAGGCCTTCCTGCGGGGTACTGCCGGAGCGCTGGCCGCCGGTGCGGTCTTGGGCGCGGGCCGGGCCGCGGCCGCCCCGAATCCCACCGGCTGGGAGGGTCTGTCCACCGCCATCGGTGGACGGGTGCTGTTGCCGGACAACGGTGGGTTCGGCTCGGCCAAGCAGGTCTTCAACACCAACTACAACGGCTTGACGCCCGCGGCGATCGTCACTCCGACGTCGGCGGCCGACGTGCAGAAGGCCATGGCGTTCGCGGCGGCGCACAACCTGAAGGTGGCTCCGCGCAGCGGCGGTCATTCCTACATCGGCGCGTCCACGGCGAACGGCGTCATGGTGCTCGACCTGCGCCAGCTGCCGGGCGGTATCAACTACGACGCCGCCACCGGGCAGATCACCGTGACGCCGGCGACGAGTTTGTATGCCATGCACGAGGCGTTGGCCGGCGCGGGCCGGGGCATCCCCACCGGCACCTGCCCGTCGGTCGGCGCCTCCGGGCATGCGCTGGGCGGGGGACTGGGCGCCAATTCCCGCCACGCGGGCCTGCTCTGCGATCAATTGGTTTCGGCCTCGGTGGTGGTGCCCGGCGGCCAGGCGGTGACCGCGTCCAACTCCAGCAATCCCGACCTGTTCTGGGCGTTGCGCGGTGGCGGCGGCGGGAACTTCGGCGTGACCACTTCGCTGACGTTTGCGACGTTCCCGACCACCGATCTCGACGTGGTGAACCTCAACTTCCCATCCGAGTCGTTTGCGCAGGTTCTGGTGGGGTGGCAGAACTGGCTGCGCACCGCCGACCGGAACAGCTGGGCACTGGCGGACGCCACCGTCGACGCGATGGGAACGCATTGCCGGATCATGGCGACCTGCCCGGTCGGGTCCGGGGGCAGCGTGGGGGCCGCCATCACTAAAGCCGTTGGGGTGCAACCCTCGGGGACCGAGAACCACACGTTCAACTATCTGGACCTGGTGAGGTATCTGGCCGTCGGGAACCTCAACCCGTCACCGCTTGGATATGTCGGCGGATCCGACGTGCTACCCGTCGTCAACGCCGCCACCGCCCAGGGGATCGCCAAGGCCGTCGAGGCATTTCCCCGCGGCGCCGGGCGCATGTTGGCGATCATGCACGCGCTGGACGGCGCCCTCGCCGATGTCGCGCCGGGAGCCACCGCCTTCCCATGGCGCCGGCAGTACGCGCTGGTGCAGTGGTATGTCGAAACCGGTGACGCGGCGGCGGCGACCAATTGGCTCAGCACCGCGCACCAAGCCGTGCAACCCTATTCGGTCGGCGGTTATGTGAACTACATCGAGGCGAACCAGCCCGCCTCGCGGTACTTCAGCTCGAACCTGTCCCGGCTGACCGCCGTACGCCAGAAATACGATCCCGGCCGAATCATGTTCTCGGGACTCAACTTCTAGTGAATGGCGTGGGCGTCTGACGTCGGGACATAATCCCCACCATGACCGACACGGTAAAAGTCACGCTGAATCGCAATAGCGTTGCGATGGGCGATGACGTCGAGTCCCATCGGGTCTTCTGGATCTTCCCCGGCTCGGCCACCGTCGACGATTTGCTCATCGAAATCTCCCGCTACCTGCCGGGGGTTGCCGGACCGGTCGGGTGGTTTGTCGACGTCAACACCGACGATCAGCTGCGTCGCCGCGAGCTGGGGCTGATCTACACCCGCGACGACCTTCGGCAACCTGCACAGTTCTGCAGACTGGTGACGGGCAGTACGACATTGGGCGACCTGGCCCGGATGGCGAAGCTTCCGGACCTTGATGTGTACGCCCGGTACCTGACCTGGGACATGGGGCGCCCGCTCGCGTTGAGCGAGGTGACGGGCGGCCCCACCTACACCGGGGCCCAGCCGGCCAAGCTGGAATCGGAAGCCGCCGCACAAGCCAAAACGGACTGGGTTCTGGACCGCGAGCTGGATCGCCGCGCCGCGGCGGTCGCTACCGCGCGGCGTGACTGGATTCGCGCCAACATCGTTTCGGGGAGCACGCCGCCACCCGGGACCGAGGTCTTCATCGCGCGGAACTTCCATTACTTGGCCGATCTGCACTGCCCGGCCAGCATGAATGTCGCCGCACAGCTGCTGGGGACCGATGAAGCGCGATACAAGAACCTGGAAGAGACAACCGATTTCGATGCGCGCCCGGCGGTGGTGACGCTGGCGTTGGTGCTCGCGGCGTTTGAATGGAACACCACCCGCGGCAGCTGGCAAGCCGGCGGACGCCCATACCTCAAGCCGTATTTCGAATACCTCGCCGGTCGCGGCTACCGGCTGTCCCCGATAGAACACGTCATGGCCGGGCACATCACGGCCGCGCAATTGAAGCTCTCGGCGGACGACACCACCAGGCTGGACCGCATCCGGCAGTTGCGCAATCTGCAATACCAGCTGCGCATGAACCGCTATTACAACAAGACGCTGGCCGATGACCAATATCGGACGGCGATCGCGTCTGTCCACGCCGAACTTTCGGAGCTCGGGGAGCTTCCCGGGCCGGTGTAGCCGTCTCTGCGGGTGAGCCGACTTCCCGGCTGGCCCCGGCCCGCCAGTGCTGCAGGTCGGCGCGCCCGAACCGGCTGGTCGAACTAGCCTGAGGCGCTGAGGATCTTGATCGCGAAAACGAGCGAGTCGCCCGGCCGGATTCCCGCGCTGGGCTGACCGTTCGGGTAGCCATCCGTCGACGTCATCGCGACGGCCACCGTGGAGCCGACCTTCTGTCCCGCGATGGCCTTCTGGAAGCCCGGCACGACCCCGCTGAGCGGGAAGTCGATCGGGGCGCCGCGCTGGTAGCTGCTGTCGAAGACGGACCCGTCACGCCCGTTGACCCCCATGTAGCAGACGGACACCGTGGCGGTGCCCGGCACCACGGGTCCGTCGCCGGCGTGCAGCGTATGGACCTGGGTCTGCGTGACGCTAAACGGTGTCGTCACGTCCACCCGCGGAGCGGCCGTATCCGTGGAACCGGTCACCGCGACGCTGCCCGTGGTTCCGGCCAGGGTCCAGTCGGGGGTGCCACCGGCCGGCGGTGCCGCGGTGGGGCATGAGCCGGCCGCGGTGGCGTCGTTCGACGCGGCGATCGCCAGAACACTCGCCGCGACGCACGCCGCGACGGAGGAATACACCAGGGAGGACTTCACGGGCGTCACGCTACAGCCAGTGATTGCGCACGTTGGCGCTGCCCTCAGCCGGGTCGCGGGCGAGCGCGAAGGCTGACGAAGCGACTTCACTGCGAACCAAGCGGCCTTCTCGGGCTTTCGTCTATTCTTCAGATGCGCGCTGCTGTGGACCCGAAAAGTGCCGGCGGCCCGGCGGAACGGAGCGATCGAATGCCCTCACCTCGCTTGCTTGCCCCACTGGCCGTCGCGGTGGCGGCGGGCGCCGCCCTGGTTGGGAGCGCTGCCGTCGCGACCGCCACCACACCCCAAGACGAGGCATACCTCGCCCAATTGCGCGCCGTCGGCCTGTCGTGGCCGCCCCAGACGGAAGAGGCTCTCATCGGCGAGGCCCACCTCATCTGCTACGACCTCACCTGGGGTTGGACGCCACAACAGATCGCCGACGACGTCCACGCCCACCTGAACGCGAGGGGCGTGACGCTGTTAGACGTCGGAACCATGGTCGACGCCGCGCACTCGGTCTATTGCCCCGGCAACGTGTGCGACGCCCCCACACTTTGCACATGAGGGCGCGTAGGGCTCAGAACGCCCCGTCGCCCTAGCCTGTCGCGGGTGCACGGCACCACATCGACTCGCCGAAGCGACGGACCCAAGGGCAGCGGAAAGCGGCACGGACGGTCCTGCCCAGCAACGACCGAGAACACGCCAACAATGAGCAGAACTGCTCGTGAGGTGTGCCGTAGCCATATCCTGCTTGCAAGGCCACCCGACCGATCGAGGGGAACGGTGTCACTGACACGAAGCCGACGAGCGCTGGTCGTGTTGGCGACGATCGGCCTCCTCGTGTTCGCGGCGATGTTGTTCGGTGCCGGCGATGCCTCGCGTCGGGCGGTCATCGCCTCGGCGGGGACAGTCGTCGGGGGTGTATTCGCCGCCGGGTGCTCGATCAGCGCCGCGCGCAGGTCTCGAAGCCGCCAACGGTTTGCATGGATCGTCATGTCGATCGCCCTGGCCGGTTGGACGGCCGGCGAAGCGGTGTGGTTCTACGTCGCCCTGGGTGGCGTTCTGCCGGCCGCGGATCTTTCGGCGGCCAACATGGGCTACCTCATCTTGCCGCTGTGCGCGTTGATCGCCGCCGTTGCGATTCCGAGTCGGGATGATGCCCGATTCGGCGTCGGCCTCCTGCTCGACGGCATCCTCATCACCGCCTCGCTAGTGGTCGTCCTCGTCCTCCTGCCGCTGGGTCGCTCGGCGCACCCATCACAGACGGTGAGCGTTCCGCGGATCTTGTTGGCTACCGCCGCGGGCGTATATGTCGGGCTGGTTGCGATGAGCTTCATCATCGTGAGGAAGGCCGAGACGGGCCGCAAGCTTTCCCCGACGCTGATGACACTGGGCTGGGGAGTCATTGCAGCGACCGGGGTGGTCCACGTCTACCAGGATTACGCCTACCAGTTGCCGAGTGACCTGGTCCTTCTTGGCTGGGCCGGCGGAATGTACTTCTTCGCACTGTCCGGTATCACCTCTCATCCGACGCCGGAACCCGACCTCGGGTTTTCGCGACCCTCGTCCAGGGCGTCACTGTGGCTGCCGTACCTGCCGGTGTTGCTGGCCATTGTCGTTGGCGCCGTACACTTTTGGCCCACATACCGGGGCGAGGCGTTCGTCTTCGTGGTTTGCGTGGTGCTGTTCCTCACCACCCTGATCCGCCACATCCTGCTGCTGGACCGCAAGCAACGCCTCCTTGTCGCGGTGACTGACGCGGCGCTGCGCGACCCGACAACGGGGTTGGCCAATCAGCGACTCTTCGACGATCGCCTTGCGCACGCGCTGCGCTTACACGTTCACCACAGCGTGCCGGTCAGCGTCCTGGTGGTGAGCGTCGACGATTTCAAGCTGGTCAATGACACGCTCGGTGAGGATGTGGGCGACCAACTATTGCGCCGCGTCGGCGAACGAATCCAGGCCAATACCAATGACAGTCACACGGTTGCGCGGATAAGCGGGAACGAATTCGCCGTCCTGGTCGAAGACCGTCCCGACGTGGCCGCGCAGGTGGCCAACGGTCTGGTCCGGTCTTTCGAGGAACCAGTCGACATCGAGGATCATCGCCTGGACGTTCGGGTGAGCATCGGCGTGGCCTCGGCCGGATCGGGACTCGCCGCCGCTCCGACGTCGGGCGATCTGATCAAACAGGCGGATGCGGCTCGCTCCTATGCCCAGCTGGCGAGCGCCACCAGTGTGCGGACCTTTGCCCCCGGAATGGACGCCCCGCTTGGCGGGTCGCCGGCATACGAGGGTGCCATCGCCCGACTGCAACTGCTCGGAGAACTGCGACGCGCCATCGAGAACGGCTCGCTCACCCTGCTATACCAGCCGAAATTCAGCATGTGGACCGGTTCCGTCACCGGGGTAGAGGCGCTCGTCCGCTGGCAACACCCGCGATCTGGCGTGCTGGAGCCTGACAAGTTCTTGCCTCTGGCCCGCGAACACGGGCTGATGGACGCCCTCACCGATCTGGTGCTGTCACGCGCCGTCGCCGATGCTGCCGCCTGGCACAGTGCAGGTGCCGCGATTCCTGTCGCGATCAACCTGGGGGCGCCGTCCGTCGACCAGGATTCGCTGCCCGATCGCATCATGTCCGTGCTCGACAACTACGGGATGTCGCCCAGTTCCCTCACGATCGAGATCACCGAGGATTTGGTGGTCGCCGACCTGGCGAAGGCGCGCACCGTGCTGAATCGTCTCCGCGAGAACGGTATCCGGGTGGCCATCGACGACTTCGGCAGCGGCTATGCCACCCTGACTTATCTGCGCGAGCTACCGGCCGATGAAGTCAAACTCGGCCACGAATTCGTCGCACCGATCCTGCATGACGACCGCGCCGCCACCATCGTGCGCTCGGTGATCGAGTTGTCATCGGGGTTTGACATCACCACCGTTGCCGAAGGCGTCGAAGACTACGAAACGGCCCATCGGCTCAAGGAATACGGTTGCGACGCCGTACAAGGGAACTTTTTCTGCCCACCGTTACCCGCTTCCGAGATCCCGCGGGTCCCCGCGAACTCGGCGCTCGCAGCGCAGTAGTTCGGCGGCGCGGGTCACCCGTTCTCCCTCGCTCCGTAGGCGGCGGCGATATCGGGGGAGCCCGGCCATCCCGAATAAGTCGGGCGCGAAGGCCACCCTTCCGGTGAATCCAGCCACTCCTCCTGCCGTCCCCAGGGCAGGATGTCGATCAGCCCGAACGTGTGGCTGAGTTGCTCGGTGCCTCGCCCGTTCGTATGCCACGTGCGGTACACGGTGTCACCATCGCGCAGCAACACGTTGACCCCGAAGCCCCCGCCGGGCGGCGCGTCCATGTCGGCGGCGAAGGAACTCTGCGACGACGAATACCACTCCATGCGGTTGCCGACCTTCCGCTGGTAGGCCAGGGCTTCCTCGATCGGTCCGTTGGTGACGATGACGAACCGGGCGTCGTAGTTGTCGAGGAAATCGAGCCGGGTGAATTGCGACGTAAAGCCTGTACACCCGCTGCACTGCCACTCCGCGCCGTCGGACCACATGTGGTGGTAGACGATGAGCTGCGAGCGGCCGCCGAACACATCGACCAGGCGGATGGGCCCGTCAGCGCCCACCAGCGTGTAGTCGACCAGTTCGACCATCGGTAGACGCCGGCGCTGGGCGGCGATCGCGTCCAGTTCGCGGGTGGCGGCCTTCTCACGTTTGCGCAATCCATCGAGTGCGGCCCGCCAGGTTTGCTGATCCACGACTGGCGGCAAGGCCGTGCGTTCAGAAGACATCGGGTCCACCTTTTCCTTCGATTGGCTCTTCTCCTAGGGTCTGACCGGTGAAGTACCCGGAATTCATCGCAGGACCGCCGTGGTCGCGGGAGCGTCGTCGGCGTGCACTGGGCTCTTGACCCCTTCGCCCCGCCTCGCTTCGATGAAGGTTAGGCACGAGGGGAGGCCCACGATGAGGACGTTGGTTCGCCACCTTGTCGTCGTCGCCATGATGGCGTTCGCGTCGACGGCAGCGGTGACGATCGCGACGCCGGCGGTGAGTTCGGCGGACTGCGCTGACAACGAGTGGTGGGACCCGACGGGCAAGGTATGCCGGCCACTCGGCGTCGGCCCGCAGCCTTTAGCGTGCGATCCGGGTCAGTGGTGGGACCCCACGGCTAATGTGTGCCGGCCTCTTGGCGTCGGGCCGCAACCGCTCGCGTGCGACAACGGCTGGTGGTGGGACCCCGGCGCCAACGTCTGCCGTCCGCCCGTGGTACCGCCGGCGGGCTAGTAGGAACGAATCGCTGGACCCACGATGCCGTAACCAATTGGGTTGCGGCGTCGGTGCGTCAACAATCGCCCGCACGCGGCTCTCGCGGGTCTACGATGTGGCCGTGGCGGACGTGACGGTGGCAATCTTCACGTTCACCAGGAACGAAGCGGTCGCCGTAACCGACTTGCTGGCAAGCCTTCACGTTGACCTACCGGTAGACGGCACAACGGTCTGGACGCCGGCAGCGCCGGGCGGAAAAGTTCTGGAGGGTCGCCTGTCCGACGGCCGGACAGCCAGGGTGGAACACCATCCCCTCAGCGCCCAGGGGAATGTCGTGGCCGCGGCCGCTCTCAGCAGATCGACTCGGGAGAACCGGGCCGACTACTACCTCTTCTACGGCTGTTGCGGGACTGTCGACCCGAAGCTTGTAGGTCAGGTTTTTCGGGCCGCGAGGGTGTCATACCTGTCGTTGGGAGTGGTGGTCGCCTCGCCCGACGGCGAGGTCGTCAAGCTGAAGAACAAGTGGATCGTCCGCACGCAGCCCGACGAGCAAGCTCCGCTCGAAGCGATCGAGATGCGGGCGGGGTCGGCAGGTGCTCCGGGTTCGGTGTCGGGTCTGGACCTTCCCGATGCGCACGTTCTGGCAACCGACAAAGTAATCAAGGTGTCACCTGGGGTCGCACCCGTGCCGATCGATTCGAGCGGTCCGGTCTACGCCAGGGAGGACTGGACGTATTCCCTGGCGCTGGCCCTGTACTCCGGAACGGCGACCCAGCCCGTGCTCGTCGACATGGAATCCTTCGGCATCGCTTCCGCAATGCGCTCGTTGGGCCTGTGTGAGCGAGTGCTCGTGCTGCGCGTGGTAACAGACGCCTTGAGTGACAAAGCAGATCAAACCGAGGAGGACCAACTCGACTTCCTGAGGGCAGGCTTGCCGGAGCTGGCCTCCGCGGTAGCGACCATCTTGGGCATCTCGACGACGCCGGAACGCAAACCGCGGGCACTCGAGGAAGAGGTGCGAAGGTTGCGGGCCGGCATCGTGATGGCGGCGCCCTCGACGCGCGACCCCAGGGAATCAGAACTGGTTCGTGTCGTCTCGGCCGCGTCGCTCGCCTGGGACGGGCAGCTCGACCGGGTTGATCGCTTCTCTCGTCCGCTCCTGCCATCGGGCGCCCAGATCGCAGAACGAGCCAACGCCGGCATGACAGCACGGCTTTTCTTAGAACAGGTGGCTTCCGATTTTCGACGCGTGGCATCCGTCGAACTCGATCTTCGGGAGGTGGAAGCACAACGTAGTTCGGACCAGGGCGCGGCGGCCCTGCAGCGCACAGGTGTGGTGAGCCGGCCGGTAGCCCCGTTAGCCGTCGGTCAATACCTTGCGTCCTATGAGCGTGACGCGGATGCGGACCTGGGGCGCGCGTTGGAGCCATGGATGCAGTCCGCGGACGCGGCTGACCGCGAATCGCAATGCGCCGCGTCATTCGGCGAAGTCCTCGGTCCCCTGGTTCACGTCGCATTGGGCACGGCGAACGACCACGCGTCGATGGTGCTGCCCGACTGGTCCGACGGAGTGGGGGAGTTGTGGTGCAAAGACTTTCTGATAGCAGGGTCTGAGATCCTCAAAGACCCGGAATTGCTTGTCTCACAACAGTTTTGAGTGAACTACCGGCACAAGTAGCAGCGACGCGCCTAATGGTGGCCTGCCGTATCGCTCTGCATCGAGTCGTCGGCGGCCAGGCCGCGCGCACGCTTGTTGGCGTACATGCGTTCGTCCGCCAAGCGCATGACATCCTGTACTCCCGCGGCAATCCCGGCGCCGAAATCCACCGGATCAGCAAACAAACGTGCGCTGGATGAGCTGCCTGGTTTGGGCTAATGCGTCGGTCCTCGCCCGCCGGTGAACTCTCTGACGAGCAGCTGAAGGCGTTCCGAGTCGTAGCCGGGGCGTAGCCGTCCGGTAAGGGTGAGGCTGACCAGTCCGTGCAGTGCGGCCCACAACACCTCGGTCAGCGCGTCGGCATCCCGCTCATCGGCGACCAGGCGGACCGCGTGACGCAGCTCGGCGAACGCTGCTGCCAGCTGAGGCGGTGTGTCTTGGGCGGCGAAGCGCAACGTGGTCGTGCGGGTGAACATCGCGTCGTAAACCGCCGGGTTGTCGCGGGCGAAGTCGAGATAGGCCTGGGCGATCCGGGTGAGGGCGTCGGCGGCCCCACCCGCGTCCGAGCGGGCGGCCCGAATCGCGTCTGCGAGTTCGCCGAATCCATCGACGGCGACGGCGTCGGCGATCTGCTCCATGCCGGTGAAGTGCTTGTACAACACAGGCTGGCTGTATTCGATTTCGGTCGACAGCCGGCGGGTGGTGACGACGTCCCAGCCTTCGGCCTCGGCCAGCCTGCGGGCCGTAGTGACGATCAGCCGCCGCCGGGCGGCCCGCTCACGCTCACGACGATCTTCGATAGCCATGCCCGAATGGTAGCACGACTAGAAAAACTAGCATTGCTATTGACGCCGACCGGCGGAAGGGTTAGCGTCGCTAGCAGTTGCCAGTGAGAGGAGATCGAAATGGACTTGGATTTCGTCACGCGTGCTGTCGCACTGATCGCGGTGCTGGGCACCGCGGTGGTCTACGGCACCGATGTGTTCTGCGCGATCGTGTTGCGGCCGGCGTTGGCGGCGATCGACAACGACGCGTTGGTCGCGGTCATGGGGAGGGTGCATCGATACGGAGATCGGCGAATGCCCGTGCCCGGCGTACTCGGGATCGTCGCCGCCGCGGCGAGCGCGGTGCTGGCCATCGTCGCCGCGCACTGGCCGCAGGCGATAGCGGCGGCCGCCGCACTGGTGTTGCTGTTGGTCTGGCTTGGGCTCTACACACAGGTCAGCGCGCCCATCAATCGACGACTGACAGCGGCCGCCGACGCCGGACAACCACTCCCGAGCGGGCGCGTGCTGCAAGCGAAGTGGGACTCGGTCATCGATGCCCGCGCGGTGCTCCAGGGTCTGGCCGTGGCCGCCCTGTGCGTCGCGCTAGCGATCTGACGGGCTCATAACCGGCCGGGTTCGACTGAAGGAGAACCGAGTTCGATGTTTCAGCTCAGGATTTACACTCTGCGGTCGCCAGCAGCTCTGGAGCAGTATGCAACGGTGCACTGGGCCCGCCATCTCGCGACCTTCGAGACCTTCGGAGTGACCACTTCCGGTGTGTGGACCGAGCAGAGCGGCGGCTCAAACCGGCTCGTCGCGCTGATCCGCTACCCACCGGGCGCAGACCCCGAACAACTCACGCGCCACATCATGGCGAGCCCGGAATTCGCCGCCGACATGGCCGGCTTCGACGTCGGTGACATCGTCGACGTCCAGACGACACTGCTTGACCCGACCTCGTTTTCACCAATTCACTGACCAAACCCACAGGAGTGCTCGACATGACCGTCACCATCATTGGCTACACGCTCGCCGGACTGCTCGCGGCGGGCATCATCTTCATCGGCGCACGCTTCCGCGTCGCGCCGCGTGTCGCCGCCCCCGGCTACGGGGTGCTGCCTGATCCGGACCAACCGGGTGCGGGCGCGTATTTGAGCGCCAAAGGCGTGCGCGACATCGCCTCGGGGCTAGTCGTCGTCATTTTGATGGTCGCGGGCGCGACGCACCTGGTCGGCTGGGTGATGTTGGCGGCCACCATCATTCCGGTCGCCGACGCGGCCATTGTGTTGCGCAACGACGGCTCCAAGTCGATCGCCTGGGGCGTCCACGGCGTGACCGCCGCCGTCATGCTCGTCACGACCGCGCTGCTGCTCGTCTCCTAACGCGGTGGGCCGCGGCGGCTGCCGGAGCAGTGCACGACGGCGAGCGCTGAGTCCCCTTTGAGGTTTGGGTGTCAGTGCTCGTCGTAATGTCCGTCGTGCGCAGCGTGCCGACAGCCGTCATGCACGTAGTCGACGTGGTCCCCGTGGGGGATCGCGACGTGGCCACATCCGTCGCCGTGCCGGTGATCGTGGTGCTCGTGCACCGTGTGGCCGGCCGGCTCGCATTCGTCGTAGTGGTTCTCGTGCTGCCGATGAACATGACCGTCGTGGACGTAGTCGACATGGTCACCGTGCGGGATCGCGACGTGACCGCATCCCGCGCCGTGTACGTGTTCGTGCTGAAGGTGCTCGTTGTGCAGTGTGCCGGTCATTGTTTTCATCACCGCCCGTACCGAAATTGAATTCGCGCGCTATTGGTGCGACCGAGAGCCCCACAGTAACCCCGGACTCGTGCACGACGCCAGGCATGGCCGTAAGTCATCTGCCCGCTGAGCCGGCCCGCGGTGACGCTTGGATCCAACGGCGTGGGGCGCTCGTTGGAGGGCTGCCTCACGAAGTGCCGCTAGGCCTTTCGTCGCGATGCACCTTTACCCGGCCGCGACGCCCAGGGGCGGTTGCAGGGGCGGTTGCACGCTGGTCGTGGGGAGGCATCCGGTAGCTGTTACTGCAGTAAATGCGAGGACCGCGGCAACGACGACCTTTGTGGCTAGACGTGACATGACGACTCCGTTCATCCGGCCCCTGTCCAAACCGTAGATGAATCGAAGCATTATTTCAATACCCATTGAAATAGAGCGAACTTGCGGGCATAGTCCTACAGAGAATTCAGCCGCGGAGCGCGCCAATCGTGGCGAATGCGAACGAGAAGGGTAGTCGCTTGACGTCCAAGGTTCCGCCGGTCAAGGTCGCGCGAGCCGTTGAACAGGTCCGTCATCGCCTGTCACGGTTGCGCCAACGGTTCGCTCCGCCTACAGCGGTGATGATGGAGTTGATCCTGAATGCGTGGGTTGCTCAAGCGATTACGTCCGCCGCGGATCTCGGCGTGGCGGACGCCCTGGCGGATGGCCCGCTGTCCGCTGAGCAGCTGGCGAACCGAGTCGGCGCGGACGCCGACGCCCTGAGTCGGCTCATGCGCGCGCTGATCGGCATCGGGATTTTCTGCCAGTGCAGCGATGGGCGTTATGCACTCACCCCGCTCGCGGACACTCTGTGCACCGATGCGCCCGTGTCAATGGCCGGGATGGCGCGGTGGGTTGGGTCGCCCCAACATCGCGAGCACTGGAGCCACCTGACCGACGCGATCCGGACCGGGAAAGCGGTGGTCCCCGAGCTTCGCGGCAAACCGGCCTTCGAGTACCTGGCTGAAGAAGCGGAGCTAGGGGAGATTTTCAACTCGGCCATGACCAACGTGTCCGAGTTCGCGACCGTGCCCCTGACCGCGGCCTACGACTTCAGCGCTTTCGGCACGATCGTCGATGTCGGCGGGGGACACGGTCGGCTGCTGGCGGCGATCCTGGAGATGGCCCCGAATTCGCGTGGTGTGCTGTTCGATCTTCCGCAGGTCGTGGCGGACGCTCCCGAATTGTTTCGCAAGTACGGTGTCGACGACCGCGTCCGGATCGACGAGGGTTCGTTTTTCGATTCCGTGCCGGAGGGCGGCGACGCGTATGTGCTCAAGAACGTCATCCACGACTGGTCCGAGGAAGACGCGGTCCGCATCCTGAAGAACGTTCGCATCGCGACCCGCACCGGCGCGCGACTGCTGCTCTGCGAGTTTGTCATTCCCGACCACGACCGCGATTTCCACGACAAGTGGGTGGACATCGAAATGCTGGTCGTCGCCGGCGCGCGCGAACGCACCGCGGACGAATATGGTCGGCTTTTCAGCCGAGCCGGCTTCCGGTTGAACCGCGTCGTCGACACGGTATCGCCGCTGAGCGTCGTCGAGGCGACCGCGGTGTAGTCGACGCATTGACCGCCGCATCGGCGCTTGGCCGGCTTACTGCGACGGCAGATCCAGCCCCAACTCCTCGGCGGGGATGGTCAAGAAGCGGTGCACTGCGGGCCCCACCAACCGAACCACCTCATCAACCCCGAGCGTCGACAGAGGCGGCACACGCATGATGTATCGCAGCATCGCGGTGCCGACGAGGTTGGTCGCGGCCAGCATCGCGCGCAGTCGCGCTTCTTCACCACCGCCCAAGGTGCTGGACACCGCAGTGAACAGATAGTCGTGCAGGAAACCGCGAAATGCATCGTTGGCATCGCTGTTCGTCGTCGCGGACTGGACCATCGACGCCATGCTCGCGGCCGTATCGGGTTGCTCCCAGAGGCCAAGGTAGGTCCGCACCACGCGGCAGCCCAAGTCGTCGTCCTTTCGGGCGAGCTCAGTCGTGAGCAGGTCAGACGGCAACACCAACTTCATCGACTCGCGAAACAATGCCGCCTTCGAGCCGAAGAGATAGAGGACCATCGACGGATCTACTCGCGCATCGTCGGCAATCACCCGCAGCGTCGTCTTGTCATAGCCATGCATGGCGAACTGCCGCTTTGCCGCGCGAAGGACCGCGTCGCGCGATACCGGCTCGCCTTGGCGTCTACCGCGGCGCTTCACCATCTTCCCAGGTGACGACACGGGCGAACCATATCATTTCAATACTTATTGAAAAGGTGACACGGCGGATGTACGCTCCCGTGAGAGTTATTCTATGGCCGTTGAAAAGTCCTCGAGTGGCTCTTGAACCAGCCACCGCCCGTCCGCGGAGAGGACTGACGAGATGGACTTCGCGTCGCTGCCTCCGGAGGTCAACTCCGGGCTGATGTATGCCGGGCCCGGGTCGGGGCCGATGCTGGCGGCCGCGGCAGGTTGGGACGCGTTGGCCGCCCAGCTGGAATCCACCGCCAGCGGCTACGCGGCCGAGTTGGCCCGACTGACCGGCCAGGCATGGTCCGGCCCCTCGTCGGTGCTGATGACGGCCGCGGCCACACCCTATGTGGAGTGGCTGTCTATTACCGCCGCTCAGGCTGCGCAAACCGCCGCCGAGGCCTACGCGGCGGCGGCGGCCTACGAAGCGGCGTTCGCAATGACGGTGCCCCCGCCGGTGATCGCGGCAAACCGGGCGCAGTTGATGGCGTTGATCGCGACCAATTTCTTCGGACAGAACACCCCGGCGATCGCGGCCACCGAAGCCCAGTACATGGAGATGTGGGCGCAGGACGCCACAGCGATGTATGGATATGCCGCCGCGGCCGAGACGGCGAGCAGCTTGGCGCCGTTCGACGAGCCGCCGCAGACGACCAACCCGGCAGGGCAGGGCGCCCAGGCCCAGACCGTGGCGCAGGCCGCCGGCAACGCCGCCGGCGCGACACACCAGATCGCCTCGACCAATGCGACGATGCACACCCTCAGCTCCACCACCGCCGACACCGTCGGGCCCGTCGTTCCGGGCCAAACTGTCACCGTCGCGCCGGGAGACACCATCGCCGTCGGGGCCGATACCGGCATGTACCTCAACAGCGGGTCGATCACGATCACCGGGACCGGCACCAACCTCATCAGCTTCGGCACCGTAATCGTCAACCCCGGCAGCACGATTCACACGATTATCGACTGCTCCGAGGGCGGTGTCTTGATCCCCGAGGGCGTCAACGTCACCGCCGGCTCGAGTCCGATCGTCCTTGCCCCCGGATCGTTCCAGGAGGTTCTGGTCAATCTCGTCAACGGCTCCGCCACGCTCCCCGTTGTCGGCACTGAACAGGTCGCCGTCCAGACCTTCGCAAACACCGCAACCGCCATCGCCGGCCCCGCCGGCGCGTCCATCACCAACGTCTTCGGGACCGTCAGCGTCACCACCGTCACGCCCATACCTAGCTCGTCGAGCGCATCAGGGGCCCCCGTCGCGGTCGGCCTGGCGTCCCCGGGCCTCGCGGGTACCGCAGGAATTCAGCCTCAACTCAACGTGGATGAGCTGTTGGAATGGGCTCAGACCGTTTCCGGTGCCGACCTGACCGGCAACCTGGTGGGTGCCGGTTGAGGGTAGGAGAGTCGTGGTAGGCCGCGGGGATCCGTGCCGCCGACCCGCCGGTCATTCCAGAAAGGTTGCCGGGACACACCTTCCAGCAGACGCTGATGGCAATGGTGATCCGCCCACCCGTGCTCATGTCAACCCAATCCTCGACCTTGAATCATTAGTCGGGACGACCCGCCCGATAATCGGCAAACGAAACCTGTTTGTGTGCAATCGGATTAAGCCATTGCTAACGCTCACCGTCTGCAATTCCGCCGCGTTTACCGGACTTTGCGGTTAGGCGGGTCCGTCGGCGGGGACAGACGGACGGGTGGTAACGGGACTGTTGCGACCTGCGACCATTCGGCTGGCCGGTCTGCCAATTTGCCGGTGAAACCGCGTGCAGTAATCCTGCAATAACGGTCCAGCCGTCAGACTGTTCTGTCAGGATATTGAGCGTCAACGCCGCGGGCCGGAGGGGGCGCGTTGCCGTTTGGGAGTCGTCGCCTGTGTCGCGGGCTATCTGCGGTCGTCGTCGCCGCGGCGGGGTTCAACGCGCTCGGGCTGTGGGGAGTCGCGACGGCGCAACGTGTGCAGTTTGTCCTCGAAGCAACGATCTGTTTCGGCGCGTTACTCGTTGGGCTTGCCGTCACGCGCCGGGTGACCGGCCTGTGGCGGTGGTGGCGGGTCGCGCTCCTCGTGGCGATCGCTACCTTTTTGACCGCCGAGTTTCTTTCGTGGCTGAGTCGCGCCGAGGACCGCGCGGCAACCGCGCCGCAACCAGCCGTCATCGGCTACTTTCTCGCCGGACTGTTATTCGGCACCGCGATGGTGCTTCTTGTGCGTGCCGGCAACCATGCCGGCGATAGAACATCGCTACGGATGTGGCCGGGGGTCATCACCACCGTCCTCGATGGCTCGCTGGTGACCCTGGCATTTTGCCACTTGGTGTACGTCGCCCGTCTGGGCGCCATGGGCGGCGCCGCGCTGCCGCGGTCGACGAATTCCGCAGTGGTCTTCGGCATCGCCGCTGTTGAGCTCGTCGTGGTGGTGGCCGCAGTTCTTGTTGCGATGTGGTATCCGCCGTATCGGCCCGGCCGGGCGAACTACATGCTGCTTGCAGCCGCGGTGATTACCCTCACCTCCTCGGACAGGCTGCTGGCCTACCTCCGGAGCGTCGGAGTGACGACGCTCGACCTGTGGATCGGCACCGGATTCGTCATCGCGCCGGTGTTGATCACGTGGAGCCTGCTTGAACTGCGACCGCGGCCCCGACCGCCCCACGACGAGATGGAACAACCCACCAACTGGGCGCAGCTGACGCTGCCTTACGTGGGCTTCATGGGCAGCACCGCCCTCCTCGCGTTCCACGTGCTCATCGGCCGAATGGTAGATCCGATCTTCGTCAGCACTTATCTGGCGATGGCGCTGCTGGTCGCGACCCGCTACGTGGTGGCGATGCGTGTGCAGCGGATGTTGACCGAACAGCTCGTCGACGCCAAGCGCCGACTTGCACACCAGGCCCACCACGATGCATTGACCGGACTACCGAATCGATTGTTGTTGGCGCAGCGGCTGGACGAAGCGATACACGATGGGCCGTTCGTCTTGATCTTCGTCGACATCGACGACTTCAAAGAGGTCAACGACCGATTCGGGCACGCCGCCGGCGACGAGCTGCTATGCGCGATCAGCGAGCGCCTAGGGCGTTGCCTCCGCCCCGGTGACACGCTGGCGCGGATCGGGGGAGACGAGTTCGCCATCCTGGTCCCAGGTGGTGTCGAGGCACCCGAGATCTTCGCCGACACGCTACGGGTGGCGTTACGGAGCCCGTTCTCGGTGCAGGGGAGTTCGGTGCGGGTGCGCGCCAGCATGGGCCTGGTTAGCACCGTATGTGATGGCCTCCCGCCGACGTCTGACGACCTGCTCAGGCAGGCCGACATCTCGATGTACACCGGTAAGCGGCTGGGCAAGGACACCGCCGTCGTTTACCACCCGGCATTCAGCGTGTCGGAAGATTTTTCGACGGCGCTCCGGCACGCGAAGGGGCGCATTCCGGAGGGCTTTCGGCTGAAGTATCAGCCGGTGGTGTCTCTCCCACAAGGCGTCCCCGTCGCGGTAGAGGCGCTTGCCCGGTGGACAGCACCAAGCGGGATACAGATTCCTCCGCAGACATTCGTTTCCCTGGCCGAAGCGAATGGCATGGGGGCCCAACTCGATGCCATGGTGCTCGATCTGGCCTGCGCAGAGATCCAGGCCGCCGGCCTCCATCTGGACCTCCACATCAATGTCGGTGCCGCACGACTTGGCAGCGTTGAATTCGAACATGTCATCAGCCGCACGCTGAGGCGACACCGCTTATCGCCTCGCCGGCTAGTCCTGGAAATCACCGAGACGGTTCCCGTCGTTGACCTCGCCGACGGGGCGGCCGCGATCAGACGGTTGTCCGAATTGGGCATCAGGGTGGCCTTGGACGACTTCGGCGCGGGCTACAACTCGCTGACGTACCTTCACGAATTGCCCGTGCAAATCGTGAAGCTCGACCGCGGCCTCGCAGTGGGCGTCGCGCCGGGCCGAAACCTGACGTTGTACCGGTCGGTCATCGGTTTGTGCGAGGCGCTGGGGCTCGACGTGATCGCCGAAGGGATAGAAGTAGTCGAGCAGGCCGAAACGGTTTTCAAAGCCGGATGCCTGTTGGCACAAGGTCACCTATTCGGGGCGGCATCCGAGCTCGTCGATATCGCCGTATCTTCTAGCCCCACCTAAGAACCGGGCAACACGTCACCGATTACCGCAACAATCAGGCATTCCAAGTTCCGGAGACCCGACTCAATATGCTTGTTGGGCGGGGCATTTCGATTCCGCCATTATTCTGCATGCCGAGCTGCTCAGGCGGAGCAGGCGCGCGCCAAGGCGGCCATCTCGTCGCCAAACTCATGGTTAACCTCACCCGCCGCTTTGGCCGATGGCGGCAATTTCACATTCAGCGGGTCTTGTCTGGCCAGCTCGTCGTTCATCTGGTTGGCGTCTTTCATGAATTCTCGCGCCAGCGCCGCAGCCCGTTGCGCGTGGGCCGACAGGCCAGGTTCGGTCACCTGGTTGGCGCGCTCCTGGAGACCGTCGCGCCATGCCCGGTAGTCGGCGTCAGTGGGTATCGAGTCTTGCTCGTAGGAGCCCGGCGGGGCGAACCGCGTCTTCGCTTTCAATGAGGCCTGCATGTCGCGGTTGAAATCGACGAATTGCCGCACGCTCCAACAAGGTTGTGCCCGCTCATCGATGCGCCACGCGATGACCAGACCCGCAGCGGCCGTGACCACGCAAAGAATCGTCAGCAATCTGCGGGCCGTCCTACGCGTACGGAACCTGTTTGCGGCCACCCAACCAACCTAATTGCTGATCGGGCCGCGCGGAATTGCGTCGCGGTTGCCGAATCGCCGACACGGCTCGATTTCGTCGTATTCCTTCGGCGGGGGTCCGACGTTGCAGATCAGGACGCGACGAACGCGAGCAGATCCGCGTTGAGGACATCCGCATGAGTGGTCAGCATGCCGTGCGGATAGCCGACATAGGTCTTCAGCGCACCGTTTTGGAGTAGGTCGACCGCTCGGGGCACTGCGCTGGTGAACGGCACAATCTGGTCGTCGTCGCCGTGCATCACCAGGACGGGAACGGTAATCGCCTTCAACTCTTCGGAGTAGTCCTCGAGCCAGGAGGCCACCGTCTCGTAGTGAGCCTGGGCGCTGCCGGACATGCCCTGCCGCCACCAGTTCGCGATGACCGCCTCGGACGGCTCCGCACCTGGGCGGTTGAATCCGTAGAACGGACCCTCGGGCACCGCGCGGAAGAACTCCGATCGATTTCCCAAGACACCCGCCCGCACCGCCTCGAACCACTCCCGGGGTTGCCCGCCCGGATGGTTCTCGGTCTGCAACATGCTGGGTGTCGGGGAGGACACCAGTACCGCCTTGGCGACCCGCTCCTGATGGCGTGCCACGTAGCAGGCCACCTCGGCGCCGCCGGTGGAGTGCCCGATATGGACGGCGTCGCGCAGGTCGAGTTGCTCGGTCAACGCGGCCAGGTCGGCCACCCAGTGCTTTATGTCATTACCGTTGCCGGCCTGCTCGGATCGGCCATGCCCGCGCCGGTCGTGAGCGATCACCCGATAGCCGTGGTGCAGGAAGAACATCATCTGCGCATCCCAGTCGTCGGCCGTCAGGGGCCAACCGTGGCTGAAAACGATCGGCTGACCGGAGCCCCAGTCCTTATAGAAGATCTCGACACCGTCCGACATGGTGATGGTGGGCATAATCGTTCCTCTCGCAGTCGCCTCTCGCGGGCGCCCCCGCGTTCGAGTCACAGTCAACCGCAAGCCATGAGCCCGTCAATAGCGTGGCGCTGGCACCGCTTCCACGTGCGGTAGTGCCAGCGCGATTTGGCAGGGGAGTGATGCCCGCAGACCGGTAGCGTTACGCGGCATGACCGACTCTGTCGTCGTCAGGGTCAAACCCGGCAGTCGCAAGGGCCCCCTGGTCGAGGTTGGCCCGGATGGTGAGCTGACCATCTACGTTCGGGAGCCAGCGGTTGATGGCAAGGCCAACGATGCCGTCACCCGGCTACTCGCAGCCCACCTTCAATTGCCCAGAAGCCGGGTCGAATTGATATCCGGAGCGACGTCGCGGCTCAAACGTTTCCGCGTGAGCCGCTGAGGGCAGCACCCTCGTACGTCATGTCACATACCGCCGTCCTATTCCGTCTAGCGAGCAGAGGCAAGGAAGCACTGTCGGAAGGGCAGCATCATGAATCGATTGAGTACACCGGCGCAGACCTACCTGATTGCGGTGACAGCGGCCGTAGGGGTCGCCACCGCGGGGATCGGGATCTGGTGCCTCGTCGATCCGAATTCGTTCGCCGATGCCGTCGAATTTGATGCGCACCGCCACTTCTTGCATGACGTGGGCGCGTTCCAGGTCGGCCTGGGCCTCGCCCTGCTACTCGCCCTGATTTGGGCGGATGCGCTGGCCACGGCGCTGGCCGGATTCCTGGTGGCGAACACCGTGCACACGGTGAACCACATTGTGGACCTGGACGTGGGTGGCTCCGTCGGCCAGGCGTGTGCGCTCGGTGTGATTTCCGTTGCCCTGGTTCTGGCACTCATGCTGCGGTTACGTCAGCTCGGATACGTCCTGGGCGCCGTTGGCACGGCGACTAATTCGCCGTTGGCGCCATTCGTGCGCCAAAAGACGATCAGCCTCACGACCTTTCGCAAAGACGGCACGGCCGGCTCCAGCCCGGTCAGCATCGTGGTAGACGGGGATCACGCGTATTTTCGAAGTTTCGAACGGGCGGTCAAGGTGCGCAGGATTCGCCGCAATCCGAGCGTCGAATTCTGCCCGGCAACGGCATCGGGCAAGCCCGTGGGATCCGCGCTATCTGGGCGCGCACGTCTGCTAGAGGGCGCTGAATACCAGAGGGCGGCACGTCTGCTGCGGCAGAAATATCCTTTTCTGCATGGCGTGCTGGTGCCTTCGGCGCACCGGCTCTTGCGGTCCAAGTTCGGCCGCACCATACACGCGGAGCTGACTCTGCTTTCTGAATCGCCGAGCTAGCACCGTTGTGGTCACCTCCCCTCGGCGCGGACCTGAATTGATTCGCCAGATGAATCACCGGCTCTTCTGGGCCGCGAACATGGCATCGTCCGGTAACGCTGTGGTGCAGGGTATTTCTGCACAATTCAAGCGCCCACTCCCGCCCCACGGCGAGGTGGCGTAGCGGTAAGGGCGCCGTCAGCCGAGCATGGTTGGCGCGGAGCACGACTCTGTGCTGTGACCGTTAAGGATCGTTACCGAAATCGTGATTTTCGCACTCGTATCATTGGATTTACGCGAGATCCGCAAACGACGCCGATCGGCATCCGCGAGCCTAGGGGGCTGATATGACGACCGCAATCGCCGCGCACGAGCCAGTCGAGAAAGACGCGGTCGACGCGCATGACGATGTCACTTTGGCGGTCGCCAGGGTCAACGCCTTTGCCTATCGCGGGGAAACTGTTCTCGCCGAATTGAAGCCGCGCTGGCGCGCCACCGAAGAAGAGATCTTGCGCGCGGCGATCACGGTGATTTTGGTAGCCCTCGTGGCGGTGATCGGCGTCGCCGCGGGCGCGATCTTGACAATGGGCTAGCAGCGGATACGGCAGACGTCGCCGGGGGAGAGGACGTCAAGGCCTCGTCATGAGACAAACTGCGCCCAGCAGATGCGGACCATCGTTGAAGTCAGAGCTGGATCTGCCCGCCGTCCACAGCGATCTCCGCACCGGTGAGGAAGCTGCTCTGATCCGAGGCCAAGAACAGCACCGCCGACGCGATCTCCTCGGGGCGTCCCAGCCGCTTCATCGGTACCTGAGCGGCCATGCCGTCGAGCAGGTCTTGTTTCTGGTCAGCGGGTGCCAGCCCGGTGAGTCCGGGAGTTTCGATGGGGCCGGGGACGACGGTGTTGACCCGGATCCTGCGGTCGGCCAGTTCTGCTGCCCAAGTGCGGCCGAGGGACCGAATGGCTGCTTTGGATGCCGCATAGAGACCGAACGCGGGTACGCCCTTGGAGGCCGCGGTAGATCCGGCGAGGACGATCGAGGCGCCCTCGTTGAGCAACGGCAGCGTCTTCTGCACAGTGAACACCGTGCCGGCAACGTTGCGGTCGAAGTTGTCTCGGTAGTGTTCCGGGGTCACATCGACCAGGGCGGCGAAATCGCCGCCACCCGCGTTAGCGAAGACAACGTCAAGGCCCCCGCCGTGCGCTGAGATTTCAGCCGCCAGCATGTCGAGTTCTTCTGGCCTACTGACATCGCTCTGCACAGCGTGGGCGCCGATCGAGGTGGCTGCCTCGTCGAGGCGGGCGCGGTCGCGGCCGGTGATGAAGACATAGGCGCCTTCGTCAGCAAGGCGCTTGGCGGTGGCCAGGCCGATGCCCGAGGTTCCGCCGGTGACCAGTGCTATCTTGCCGTCGAGCTGTCCCATGAGAGGGCTCCGATCTTCTTGTCTCTCGTGTGGTTGATGCGCCTTCGCGCTCTATAATAGCGGTGATATATCACCTATTTAGGGGTGTTCAACACCGTCCACAGCCGCTGGATCCGGTCATCGGATATTTCGGCCACGTCGAAGCCCGATGCAACGGCATGATTGTCAGAGGTGCATAGCTCCCATGCCAAAAAACCCAGCCCACGGGTCTGGCGGACCGCACCGGCCTGGATGAAGTGCAGGCCGTGCAGCTTTTCTTGCAGCTCGGCAGCCTTAATATTCAGTTGGTCGCGGCCTCTGGCCACGCCTTCGTCGTCGATCCACTGCACGTTGTCCGCGTAGGTTGTCGCGATCGCCCCGGCGCGGCGCTCAGGGTCGCGCTCATTGAACACGGCAAGGAGGTTGGCTTCCATCAGGCGGGTGATTACATCGCTCACGTGACACTCCAGAACTAGGTGATATATCACCTAATACTACCACTACCTCGTTGCGGGTGGCAGCGAGCTGTTGTGATCGAGGTTGACGTGAATGTGCTCCAGTGCGGCCGTGAGCGGTGCGAGCAGATTCTCAGGCAGCGGATCAAAGAACAGTCTGCGTACCAGGCTGACATGGCCGGGAGCGGCCTCCACGAGGGCCTGCCGTCCACTCGGGGTAAGTACGACATGCGTGGTACGGCCGTCCTCGCCGCTGGGCCGCCGTTCAGTGAGGCCGCGTTCCTCCATGCGCCGCAACTGATGTGACAGCCTGCTGCGTTCCCATCCGATTTGCGCCGCCAGATCACTGACGCGCATGGCCTCCTCGCGGTCACCGCTGAGTGCCACCAGCACGTCGTAGTCGGCCAGTGACAACCCGGATTCGGCCTGCAGCTGGCGGTTCATCTCGTAGTTCATCCGCAGTTGGACGCGCATGTAGGCCACCCAGGCGCGCTGTTGTCTTGGGGTCAGCCACTCGCGCTTGAGTGATACGTCCCGTACTCTTCTTGGCGTCACGTTTGTCAGTATGACGGCGCAATGGGCTCCGTGCGGGTGATCGGGGAAGCTGTCCCAGGTGCATCCGCCCCACCACAGGGTCTTTTCGCCTACATGTCTCATGAACTCGGCGGATCCGCCATCGCCCCGCAACCACTCTTGAGATTCCACTGGAGCACTCACCACCACGTGGCGACCAACAACCCCAAGGTGAGTCCGAGCTTATGAATCGCCGACTGGCGAAAACTGCTGCTGTCCAAGAATTTTGAGCGGATCGAAATACCCCGGGGTAGGGACGCGCGGTCGAGGCGGGTCTCATTTCAAAAGATGAGAACGAAGTAGTTTGCATAACCCGAGACGCTGACGGGATGTGGGCCGATCCAGGACAACGGGTTGTACTGTATCCAGGCGACTTTCGGAGGTTCACGATGACACAACCCGACGACGACACCTGGGGTCCGGCCACCAGGGTGGGAACTACGGCCACCATGGCGGCGGCGGCCAGGGCCATCGCCACCAGGGATAAGGTCATCGACGATCCTTTCGCCGAGCCGTTGGTGCACGCCGTCGGTGTGAGCTTTCTGACCCGCTGGGCTACCGGTGAGCTCCTCGCCTCGGATCTCGACGCCGAGGGCAGCCCATGGGGCCTGGCGCAGATGCCCGCATCGATTGCGGCCCGCACGCGGTACTTCGACGAGTTGTGTGCCGATGCCGCGGCAGCGGGCATCCGCCAAGCCGTAATTCTCGCCTCGGGCCTTGATTCCCGCGCCTACCGACTGGACTGGCCCGCAGGGATGACGGTGTTCGAGATCGATCAACCGGCTGTCATCGAGTTCAAAACCACGACCCTGGCCAAGCTCGGTGCCAAACCAAAAGTTGACTTGCGCACGGTCGCCATCGACCTGCGCGACGACTGGTCTACGGCACTGGCGACAGCGGGTTTTGACACCGGGAGGCCCGCGGTGTGGATCGCCGAAGGCCTATTCGGCTATCTGACACCGGAGGCCCAGGATGGGCTGCTCGACACGGTCACTGCGCTGAGCGCGCCGGGTAGCCGACTCGGGAGTGAGGCTGTGCCGAATACCGCCGACATGGACCCCAACGCAGCGCGCGAACGCATGCGCGAGGCGACGGCCAAGTGGCGTGACCACGGCTTCGAACTCGACTTCGACATGATCGGGTTTGAGGGTGAGCGCCACGACGTGGGGGCGTACCTGGATGCACACGGCTGGACGTCGGTCCCAACTCCGATGGCCGCGGTGCTCGCTCGCCACGGGTTAGGGGCGATCGCGCAGGCCGACGATGATCGACAGACGATGAATGGGGTCACCTACTACAGCTCAACGCTGAGCACAGACCGTTAGCGTTAGCGGCAACTCCCATCCCGCCGGCCCGCGCGATCAGGGCCCCGGTGGTTGAGCCGGCACTCAATTACCGCTCGGCGTGGCGATTCTCGCGTGGAATCGCACTTTTCCGCAGAATCGGAAAACTTAGACCTCGGATGTCGAGCTGCGTCAGCGGGGCATCGCGAGCGGAATCAAACGCGCTGCGGGGCAAAGGATTGGACAGCCTGGACGAGCTCGCCAGCCGCCTCCCAGTTCAGCAGGTGTCCGGCGTCGGGCACCGAGACCAGCCGCGCATCGGGAATGCCCTCAACGAGCCGGCGCGAATGGCTGAGCGGTGTCGTGCGATCGGCGGTGCCGACCATCACCACCGTCGGTGTCGTGATCTCGCCCAGCCGCGGATACCGGTCCTCACGCGAGAACGCCCGTACGATCGGCAGTAGCGGCCCGTGCTCCTGCATGTGCTTGTTGAAGAATTCGACGAACACCGCGATCATGGCCGGCGACGGGCGCGCTCCGCATTGCGCGGCACCGAACAGCGTCGCGACAGTCTCATTACGCATCAACCGCTGCATGATGCCGAGTTGCAGCAGGGGGATCTGCAACCGGTTCTGCGGCGCCTCGTCCAGGATGCGACCCGCCCAGGTGGCGAACAAGATGAGACCGCGCAGCCGCGCCGCCAAGCCGACGTAATCGAGCATCGCGCGGATGGTGACGAACCCGCCCATCGAATGACCAACGAGGACCGCGTCGCGAAGATCGAAATGCTCTGCGACGGCGGCCAAATCGGCCGCCATGGGCTGCGATCCGACTCCATCGGAACCGAGGCTCGAGCGCCCGTGGCCACGCTGGTCGAAGGCGATGACCCGAAACCCGCGGGCCTGCAGTTCATCCCACACGAGGTTCCACTCCAGGACGTTGGCGCTGTAGCCGTGGACCAAGAGCACGGGCGGGCCCTCGCCGGCCACCAATGCATGCAGCTCGGTACCGTCGGGGCGAGGGATCGTGACGCGCTCCCCGGTGGGTTCGACGACCAGCCGTTCACGGGGGAAGGGGTCGGGGTTTCGCCCGATGCGAGTGGTGATTTCCCGCGCGGCGGCCCAGCCCACCACGCCGGTGGTCCCGAGCGCGACCCCCGCCGCCAGCCCAGTTCTCACGCGCAGATCCTTCCACCGGGCAGCGTCGCCCGCCGTCGTCGACACCGAGTGCTTCGCATAAAGGTATGCCACATTGGTTCGGCATCCGCACCCACCGTCGTCGGTGTTGTCGCTGCTGGCTTGCCTCAGCTTCGTCGATGCCTGCGTTCTGCGGTGAAATGCGGCTTTCTTTCAGACATTGGTTGCAACTTTGAATAACGCCCGGAATTGGGGGCACGTCGGTATCGTAATTCCGCAACCCTGACGCGCCGCTGGGAACGGGGGTGAATGTGGAGAGCCTGGTTCAGACACTGGCCGCGTCCATGGATCCAGTGTCTTTGATGGGTCGCGTCGCGGAGCAGGCTTGCGCGTTCATGCAGAAAGCCGATGGAGCGGCCGTCACCCTGCTTCGCGCCTCCGACAACGCCTACGTGACCGTTTCCGGACACGGCGTGCTTGCGAGTACGCCGGGTTTCGTAGTGCCCAAACAGAACAGCTTTCAGGGTCTCGCGGCGCGTGAGAAACACCCCAAGTTGATAGCCGATGCGCTTGTAGACCGACGACTGTCACCACGCGTTCGTGCGATGAACAAACAATGGGGTACTCGGTCTTGGGCCGCGATTCCCCTGATGTACAACGACGAAGCCATCGGTTCACTGCTGCTGGCCGCGACGACCCCCGGTGCGTTCACTGACGCTGATGTCGACGCGATGCTCGACATCAGTGAGTTCGTTTCCGCCGTGATCGGCGCCCAATCACAACTCTCAACGCTGCTGACCCACGTGATGACCGACAGCGAGGATCGCGGGCAGCGCGCCCTCACGGCGCGATTCATCGCTTCGGTGATGTTGCCCGAAGCAGTGGAGACCGAGGAGTTGCGACACCGCCTGGACGAACTGCTGGCACAGCCGAGCGCTCTCAGCGCGGTCTTCCAACCCATCATCGATCTGGCACGCGGGACGACGACGGCCTACGAAGGGTTGATACGTTTTCCCGCATCGTCGGAGTTCACCCCAACACAATGGTTCAGCGCTGCCCGGCGCCTGGGCCGAGGTCTCGAATTAGAACACGCCGCTATGCACACCATCCTGAGTGCTGCCCGCCGCATCCCCAGTGATTGCCCAGTCGCCGTCAATCTGAGCCCGAGCGCCGTGCTGGAACCGGCGATTCAAGACATGCTGGCGGCCCAGGACCGGGCGTTGATCGTGGAAATCACCGAGCATGAACCGTTTCCCGATGACCTTGGCCCGGGTCTGAAACCTCTGCGCGATCGCGGCATACAGATGGCAGTCGACGATGCCGGCGCCGGATACGCCAGTTTCACCCAACTGCTGCGGCTGCGTCCGGACATCATCAAGATCGACGGGGAGTTGATCGCCGGCATCGACGACGATCCCGTCAAACGTGCGTTGGTGACCGCACTGAACGCGCTGGCATCGGAGCTGCACGCCAAGCTAGTGGCCGAGGCTGTGGAGACAGCCAGCCAGCTCGAGACACTGACTCGTCTCGGTATCGAATACGGCCAAGGCCTTTACCTGGGGCCACCTCAACCAGGGGCTCAGCCATACCAAGTCAAAGTGCGTTAGCCGGAGCACGTGCCGCCGCATCTTCAGTGCGACGCCCAGCGCAAGGCCGACTGTTCTCGACCGTTTCACTCCCCGTGTCCGACCTATGTCCAGAGACGAGGCGATCAGTCTAGATAGGAGATGCAATGCCAGCACACAGGTCGCTCGCGAGGTTCAACCGTCGTGCCACTAACCGAGTTGTTGGCCAGCTGGCGCCGTGGCTGCCGGGATTCGGGGTCGTGGTGCACACCGGGCGCAATTCCAAACGCGAATACCGTACACCCGTAAATGTTTTCAGGGTGCCTGACGGCTATGTGATAGCCCTGCCCTTTGGGCCAGAGGCTGATTGGGTGCGCAACGTCATCGCCGCAGGAGGATGCGAACTTCGTGTGCGGGGCGGCCGGATAAAGCTCGCATCACCCGAACTTTTCCACGATGAACAGCGGCGACACGCGCACCCCGTAGTCCGAGGGATCCTTCGGTTCGCCAATGTCACCGACTTTCTCCGGCTACGCTTCACTAGCCCTCCGACACCCGCAGCGACCTAGTCGCGGACACCACGAGTAATCCACTTTTACGGGCGGATCCGATCGAACGTGTGAGACGAAGGCCGCGCGTGGCGCGTGCGTGGGCAGGCCTTCAGTAGGGTAGATCCGTAAGTCTGAACAATGCGCGTGTCCTCGTCATCGGCGGCACCTCCGGCATCGGCTTAGGCGTAGCGTCCGCTGCGGGGGACCGCGCCGCCATACCCATTGTGGTTTCACGGCATGAGTCCAGCGTCGCTCGCGCGCTGGCCCAATTGCCCGAAAACGCCCGCGGCGCAACGGTCGACCTCACTGACCATGCGGCGATCGAGCAGCTGGCCGCTGACATCGGCGACATCGACCACCTCGTCTACACCGCCGGCGACTCGGTCACGCTGGCGCCGGTCGCCGATCTCACGCCGGAGATGATCACCGCTTTCTTTCAGAGTGGCCACCGATTGCTGCGGCGCTGATCGTGGACAGCTCGAGCCAAGCGCACCTAGCCCGGCCAGCGTCGCGATAGCTTGTCGGACGCCCACGCCGGCCACGTCGGTGCGCCAATGACCGTGCCCGCGGTCAGTTGGGCGACAATTCGGGGCCCGTCGAGGCGTGAATTGTCGTAGATCGTTGCGGTGTCGGCGATCTCGATCGCATTGGCCACCAGTTGCCATAATCGGCGGTGCCGTTCACGGATCTTGCCCTCGGGGACGTCGTGACCGCCGTGGAGGACGCGCCGCCGGACGCGTTCGACGGCGAGGCCCTCGGGAATCAGCATCACGTGCAGAGCGATGACGTAGCCCGCATCGTGGGCGGAGCGGATAAGGTCCAGCTTCGACGGATGGGAGAAGACGGTCTCGGCGATGAACGACACGCCAGCCTCGATCAGCTTGGCGCGGGTATCCGCAGCGATCCGCGCTGCATCGTAGGCGTGCGCAGCTGGATCATCGGGCCAACGCTGCTTGGCGATCTCATCGGCATTGACGAGAACGCTGCGTGGCAGCAACGGCGCCAACGTGAACGCGATGAACGTCGACTTACCAGCGCCGTTCGGGCCGACGACGAGGTCGAGCCGCCTCACCGGCGCCTTGCGAAGTCATGGCTCATCCGTCGACGTCGACCACCGAGGTGGTTCCGTCGGGCCGGTACTCGACTATCTCGCCGTCGTCGTTGAGCGCGACCGTCGTGATGCCGCGCGCTGACAGCAAGTCACCGTAATGGGCGGTGGCTAGCGACTCCTCGATAGCGGCCGAGATCTCCGCGTTGAAGACGATGCCCTCATCCTCGGACAGGTGGTTCGTGTCGAGATCACCGGCTAGGGCGGCCTCGACACGGCGACGCGAGGCCGTTTGATGGCTCGACACTGCCCGGCCCACCCGAGCCCAATGATCGAGTTGCTGCTTGGCCGACCGGCTCTGGCGAGCACCCTCAGCAGCCGCGCTGTCCACAAGGTCGGCGGCAACCCTGGTGACGCGGTCGGCGACGTTGGTCATGTCCGCACCTCCTGTAGCAGGATGCTACGCCTTGTAGCATAATGCTACAAGGCGTAGGCTACTCGCTGCGGCCTCGCGTGCAATACGGCCCGAGGTACTGGTAACCCCTCCATATTCGATTCGTGGATATTCCTCGAAACGCGTCTCGGGCAGGGGAGCGGCGCGGCGAAACGGAAGGCTTCATTACGGTCGGCTATTGCCGCGGTTACGGCCGCGGGCGCGGCGGCCGTAACTGGACTGTGTGTCGCGCGGCGCTGAGCTGAAATTGGCGACCAGCGCGGCATCTACGGCAATTGCCCGCCCGCGGTCTGACTTAATGCCAGCGCAGCGGCAAACTCGACAGCCGGACCGCATCCTCGAGGATAACTGGCGGCACGGACTCAGCATCCAACCCGAACGCGGGGATAGTGCGTAACCATTCGCTGACCAACACAGTCAACGCTGTTTTCGCCAGACTGACGGCCACACAGCGGTGCGGACCCCCGCCGAACGCCCAGTAGTCCGCCCGCGACCCGTGGCCGTTCGCCATGTCTTCTTGGATGGCCGCCCCTACGCACAGCCCGACCCAGGCCCCTGCCGGTATCTCGACACCCGCCACGGTGACGTTCTGAGCGGCCCTGCGGATAATCACCGGGGCCGGCGGCTCGCGGCGCAGCACGCCTTCGACGAATCCCTCAATCCCTGAGGGGTTTTCGCGCAGCGAAGCGTATAGCCGCGGGTCGCGGGCAAGGTCAAGAAACACGAAACCCACGGCGCTCCTAAACGGCGTAATGCCCGCAGCGATCAGCATCTCAACTACCGCGCACGCGTCAGCTTCGTCGAACCCATCGTCACCGGCAACCAACCGGGACATAACACCCGCAATATCAGGGCTGGCGCGGCGCTGCGCGAAAGCCTCCGTCAAATAGCCGAGCATCTCAACTTTTTGCACCCAATCCTGGAAACCGACGCCTGTGACCGCGGCCAGAGGCGCCCGCTGGATCGCCCAAAGCGCTTTCTCCCAGCGCAGCAACCTATCCCCGTCTTGCGGCGGCAACCCCAACACTGTGAGGAGAACCTGAGCCGCGAATGGCTCCGCAACATCGGCGATCACCTCACAACTACCCTGCGCGGCCACCGCTTCGACCACCGCCGCGGCCCGATCTTGCAACGCGGGTTGCATCTGTTTCACCGCGTGGGAACTCAATAACGGCTGCAAGATTGCGCGCCAACGCGCATGGTCCGGCCGATCCAAAACGGCGTTAAGCGAAAACACTTCCGGGTTACGCAGCGCTGCGAGCACGTCATCGGCCCGTGTGAGGCAATAGCCATTCATAAACACGCTGTCCTCGATAAACACGACCGGTCCGCGCTTGCGCAGCGCGTCCCAAAGCTCGCTGCGATCGTCTGTGAAGAAATCAGGCAGCAATTTCTTACCGATCGGTGAGAGGTGATCTATCCCAGGCCGCACCTGCGCCGGCACACTCACACATCGCCGAAGTACTCCCAATTCTGGTCGAACTCGTCCAACAGGTACAGCCGCTCCCGCGCACGCCCCTCCCCACCGTAAGGCAACCCCTCGCGCGCACGCTCACTCCCGGACAGCACAACCGACTCACCAGCCTTCAACGCACACTCGAACTCGCACATCCGGCCTTCACTGCGCCACCAGTCCCACGACGCCCGCTTGGTGTCGATCAGCCTTTGCCGCACACCGCTCGTAGTCGACAGCCGGCGCGGCGTCAGGCGCCCCTCCCGCGCCAGCGGATATTCGCCGCACGGCGACCCTGATTTATGCCACTCATCATACCGACGCCTCGGGAACACCGGTCTTGATCCGCGCCAACGTCTCCTCGGCGACCAGCGTTCCATCACTGTCGGGTGCGAACGTGTAGCGCCATGTGAGGCAGACAGCGTTCTTGGGTGCGATCGGAAGTCCCATCGGCTGTGAGCGCACCGAGAAGGCGAATACCCGTAGGGCTCACACTGGGTGATCATGCACGACGTCCAGTAGATGGGTCCTTTTTCGTTGTGCTTGACCCGACCGCGGAACTTCGCACCGGGGTGAGGACCTGTTGCACCCTCGAGCCATTCGGCCCGGATGGTTTCTGGGCTGAATCGTCCGATCTGCCTGACGTCGCTGACTAGCTTCCACATATCTGGGGCTGGCGCGCTTAGTCGGATCGTCGCTGACCCCCCAACCCCAAGCCGCATAGCGACTTGATCTGTCCCGGTCAGTTGTATCGGAACAAAACCCGGGGTAGTTCAGCGGCCATCTCGGCTAGTTCAGGGGAGGCACGGTGATGCTCGTTTGGATTCGCCGCGCTAATACCTGTCAGGGGCCTTTGTGCAGCGCTTTTACGGCGGTGTCGAGGTCTCGGAGCGCTTGCTGGACAAGCGTGGTCATGGAGTTCCGATTTCCGGGTTGCAGCCAACTTTGGAAGGCATCGGCGAGGGCGAGTGCGCCGAAGTTGGCGGCCAGGTTCGCAACAGGCGGTTTTACCCCGCGCGCGACCAGCGCGTCAGCTATCGCCGTTGTCAGGGCGGCGGCTTTGAGCAGGTCTCGCTCTTTGAGTTCGGGATTGGCGTCGATGACGGCTTGACGTTTGGCCACAAGTTCGCGGCGGTCGTCTGTGAAGCCGGCAGCGAACGCGGTCAGTGCGGCCCCGATCGCTTCCATAGGGCCGGCTTCGTCGGGCGCACCGGCGATGGCGTCGGCGAACATGCCTTGGTAGGCATCCTGGCCGCGGAATAGAATCTCGCGTTTGTCGACGAAGTGACGAAAGAACGTCCGTTTGGTCAATCCCGCGCGCTCAGCGATCTCGACGACCGTGACATCTTCATATCCACGCTCGGCGAACAATTCCACCGCCGCGGCTCCCAATCGCTGGGCCGCGTTGGGTTCCCACCGACTCATATCCGCATTCTAAAGCGCGAAGACGTAGTGATGACACCAAGTGCCGTACTGATGTAGTGTGATGACACCTGGTGCCGTGCCGCCGGCGCCCGAATACCACCCCTGCGCAGACAGGAACCGGAATGAAAGATCTTCGCGCAGCCTACGGCCAGTACGCACTCGTGACCGGGGCGTCCTCAGGCATCGGAGAGCAATTCGCACGCCACCTGAGTGCGGCGGGCGTCAACGTCATCTTGGTGGCGCGCCGCAAAGACCGTCTGGACGCCTTAGCCACCGAGCTCTCCCGAGCACATGGCACCGACAGTGTCGTGCTCGCCCTTGATTTACTTGCCGAGGGTGCAGTGGACGAATTGGCCCATCGGGTCACTGATCTCGACATCGGGTTAGTGGTGGCCAATGCCGGCATCTCTTCTGCAGGGCCACTGGTCAACAGTTCGCTTGCCTACGAACTCGACGTCCTCACCCTTGATGCGGTGGTGCCACTGCAGATGGCCTACGTTTTCGGCAATGCCTTCGTCCGGCGGGGTCGCGGAGCCATCGTATTGGTGGCGTCCAGCCTCGACGCCAGCGCCGTGCCCTACGTGGCCAACTACGCCGCGGCCAAGGCGTACATCTCCTCACTCGGCCAGGCGTTGCACTACGAACTGAAAAAAGACGGCGTCGACGTCCTGGTCCTCTCGCCCGGGATGACGAAGACCGAAATCACCGAAAAATCCTTTGGCCTTGACCCCCAGAAGATCAGCGGCCCAAGAATGACGGCGTCGCAGGTTGCCGAGGTGGCGTTGAACAGCCTGGGCGCGCGGGCGCGCGTCATCCCAGGCGTCACCAACAGCACTGCGGATCTTCTGGTCAAACACCTGATTCCGCGATCCCTGTCGGCCAAGATGTTCGGCTGGCTGCTCGGCCGCGCTCTCACCGAGACCGCGCCGCATGGGCCATGAGGCGGAATGGCCTCTACTGCAGAGTATTTCGAGAGGAGTAATCCCTTGCACATTCCCGGCATGCCAGTCGATATCCCTGACGAAATGCTCTCGGCAGTGCTCCGGCCCGAATTCGACACTCTGGCACCGATCGAAGTCTTCCCCCGGGTAGCGAGTTATTTGGATCGCCCGTACGCCACTCGCATCGGATTTCGGCAACTCACCATGGATCTGCACATCCCGCACCACCCTGCAGCCACACCGGTTCCCGTGATCGTGTACGCACATCCGGGAGGCTTTTTCACCGGCATCAAGCAAATGGGCCCATGGCGATTTCTGCTCGAGGCTGGACTGGCGGTGGCGTCGGTCCAGTACCGGCTGAGCGGCGAGGCCGTCTTTCCTGCCGCGATCCAAGATGTCGCTACGGCCGTGCGCTGGGTACGGACCAACGCGGATCGCTACAGCTTGGATTCTGAGCGCATCGTGGGCTTCGGTTCCAGCGCAGGCGCCTACCTCATCAGCGCCGTTGCGCTTGCCGGAGACAACAGCGACCTGGTGAGCAGCAACGAACCCTACTCGGAAGTGTCCTGCGGTCTGACCGCTGTCGTGGAGCACTACGGACCCACCGATTTCCTCAAACACGATGAGGACGCACACCCCGACGCCATCGAACGAATGCACGGTCCCGACAGCACGCTGGCGCGCTTCTTCGGATTCGTGCCATCCAGCCAACCGCAGGTGGTTGAGCGGGGAAACCTGTGCCGCCTGGCACATCCCGGCGCGCCACCTTTCCTGATCGCCCACGGGGACAGGGATCGTCGCGTCGGCATCGAGCAGAGCCGGCGCCTGCATCGCGCACTCACAGCCGTGGGGGTCCGGGCGGACTTGGTGGAGATCGTCGGCGGCGACCACGGGTCTGCTCACTTCAACGCGGCTCCGCTGCATTACAGAACGTTGGCATTCCTCGAATCTGTTCTGGCAATGCCCCTATCCCGTTGACACACGACACCACTAATCGGAGAACTCACATGCCCACGATGAAGCGAATTCAGTACCACCGCTACGGTGGACCGGACGTCATGCGGCTCGAAGGCTTCGAGCCCAGGAAACTCGGCGCCGACGATGTTCTCGTCCGGGTGCGCGCGGCCGCTGCTAACCCGATGGACTTCGGTATCCGAAACGGCGCGATGAAGATGGTGACCGGACGAACCTTCCCACGTGGGATGGGCTACGACTTCGCCGGCATCGTCGAAGCTGTCGGTGACGACGTGACTCGGCTTCGTGTGGGTGACGAAGTGCTCGGGGGTCCGCCGATCAAGTGGTCAGGCGCGTTCGCCGACGTGGTCGTCGCCGAAGAAAAAGGTGTCGTCACGAAGCCCGCCGCCTTGACATTCGAGGCGGCGGCCGCCATTCCCACTGTCGGTCTGACCGCCTACCAAGCCCTGTTCAACGAAGGGAAGCTGCAGCATGGTGAGTCGGTGTTCGTGCACGGAAGCCTTGGGGGAGTGGGCCGCTCGGCGGTACAACTCGCGTTGGCACACGGGGCGGCCGTGGCGGGAAGCTGCCGGGCCGGCTCGGCGGACGAGGCACGCGAGCTCGGTATCGATCCGATCGTCGACTTCGACTTCGATCCCACCGCCCTCACACGCCGATTCGATGTCGTCCTGGACGCCGCCGGCACGTTACCAGTCAGATATGCCCGAAAGATGTTGACACCCAACGGCCGTATCATCAGCGTCAAGCCGAGTCCAGCGAACATGCTCAGGAGCGCCCTGCCTGGCCCATTCCACGTCGTGATCGCCAAGGCAGTCACAACCGATATCGAGGCGGTCGCGAGAGCCGCCGGCGAAGGGGTGCTGCGGCTACCCATCGCCAAAACGGTGCCACTATCGCAAGCAATCTCAGCCCTTACGCAACTCGAACAAAACGGATTCGCCAAGCGGGGCAAGCTCATCATTGTGCCTGGCTGAGCCAGCCAGCCAGCAACACCAGGCGCCCCACATCCGACGTCTGCGACCTAACAGCGACAGCATGGATGACCATGAGGAGGTGGGCCTGGTCCAGTCGTTGTTCGACTCTGTTGCCCGGTGTTCGGGCAAGGAAGAATCGACAACGACATGGCATCGAGCAAGCGGCGGCGGCATACGGCGGATCAGATCATCCGCAAGCCCACCGAGGGCAACAAGCTCCTGGCGTCGGGTCAGGAACTGCCCGAGGTGTGCCGGCACCCGGAGATCGCTGAGTCGACGTGGTATCGCTGATGCAATATGCAGGGGTTCTGCTGGTAACCCGCCGTATTCGTTTCCGCCGTATTGCTCCGGTAGGAATCGCGCATCTCCCGCTGGGGGGTAGGGGTGCGTCCCGTGTCCGCACGGCGTATTACTGCCCGGCGAGCAGTGACCTCAGTGCCGAGGACGCCGAGCGGGGGAGAGGACGCCTCGGCAGTCATTTCGGCGTCGAGTTCGGCACCGTGTATCGGCCGCCGTCCTGCGAAATCGGCTAGGACGGGGCGGTTCTCGTGCACCCCGACGGATTGGTCGTCCGGCGCAGCCGGAGCGGATCCTCGGACGGCGCCCTCACTAAGCCGTCGAACAGATCCTGGGGTGCCGCTCAGCCGGGTTGAGTGCCGGAGTCGACCCGCCGTTAGGGCGGCCGTCGTGATCGGCTGAGAGGATGTTGAGTGTGACGGATTACTGCGCAGACTGCGATTTCACCTATGAGCTCGATCAGGCTCTGAGTGCGCGTGAGAGCATTCGACAGCTTGCCGGCCAGGTCGCCGCAATCCTGCAAAGCGATGCGATCGACCTACGGCGCCGCCCTGATCCCGCAACATGGTCACCGCTGGAATACGGCTGCCATATACGCGATGTGCTTCTCGTCCAGCGCGAACGAGCCCTCGCCGGTCGCCGCACCGACGGCGCAGAGTGTCCACCGATGGGCCGCGAAGAACGCGTTGAGCACGACGGCTACAACGAGCAAGACCCCGACGACGTCGCGCGCCAGCTCCTCGATGCAGCCGCATTGTTCACCAACGTTCTAGCAAGAGTGACAGCTGAGGACTGGGACCGCACCGTCGTCTACAACTATCCCGAGACCCACACACGCTCACTCAGGTGGCTCGCAGTCCACACTGTCCACGATGTGCAACACCACCTCTGTGACATGCGCCGCCAAATTGTGAACCGTCTCGGGGCTTGATGCCGGCTTCATGGTTGAGGCGTCGCCGGCTTGGGACACGCGGGTTTGATTGTACTGGGCACTCTCGATGTTTTAGTTCGACGATGGCTGTGATCGGCAGCGAAGCCGAGGCCGGCGCACTCGCTTGATCCTGGCCATCGTCGCGATCGGCATCGTCGATGGTCGGTGACGTGTCCTTGCGATGCACGGGGATTGCCACCCGAACCCGGTGTGGATTAGACGTTTTTGGTGTCTCTTTGACGGAATGGGTAGAGACGGATTCCGGGCTTTTCCAAGTGTGGGAAGGCACGGTAGAAGTCGAGCGCATCGTCTTCACTGAGCGCGTCGATGCGTTCGCCTCCGGCTAACCGCAGCGCTTCGGTCACCAGTGTGCGGCCGATCCCTTTGCCGCGGCGAGTTTCGTCGACGGCCAGAGTGGCGAGGTAGGCCTGTATCTCGCCGTCGCTGAACAGTTCGGCGAATCCGACCACGACTCCGTCGTCGAGGGCAACGACTGTGGTTACGCCGGGAGCTGTCAAGACTCGCGCGGCGCGCGCTGGATCTGCGGTAAATGATGTCCAGCCCTGGGCCGCGCAGAGCCGAAGAACGCCGTCCAGGTGTGTTCGCGAGAAACGCGCATAATCCACGCACCCATGAAACCACACATCAAACCCGCAACAGCGCCGTGAAGCGATGGGCATTCCTCGAGCGGGAGATGCGAGATCTCAAGGAGGCCAACGAGATTCTGAAGGCGGCCTCGATTTTCTTCGCGCGGGAGGATCGTGGTGCGATGTCGGCGGCCCCGCACCACGCCGGACAGGCCTTCATCGCGCGGCGTCCTCGGTTGGGACGTCTTCAACCAGCCCAACACGCGCGTCCCCGACTCACCGAATGGATAGCCCTCCTGACCATGCGCATCGAAACACTCCGATAAGCTGCGCAGCCATGTGGTTCCCATCAATGGCAATCAGGTGGGTCCCATCCTCATGGCAAACCCAGCCCTGAAGTGGCCTCATTCACCTGGCAGCCGACACCGGCGGCGTGGTGACGCAGCACTCTTCGCGCGGGTAAGGCGCTGATACGACATACGGGCACAGTCGATCTGCGAGTACGGCGGGATAACAGGAACGACATTCACGCTGACCTTGCCGGCTGCCGTTGATTGACAGCGGCGTTGAGAGCAACTCGCCCCCGGGGCTCTCGCATACAAGGACTTTCGGCCCCACAGACTCGTGCCATTGGGCTCCATCAGCGATTTTTGCTGAAGTTTAGTGTCATCCACATACATTGGCGATGCCGCAGGCTCGCCCGGTAATAGGTGGGAGGAGTCGGAATGTCTATTAAGCGACTCGCGACGCAGGTCGCCGGAGGCACGGGGATGGCCGGCGCGATGGCGGCATTCACTGTGGTACCCGCCCATGCCGCGGACACATGGGTCGCGATTTACTACTCACGGGCGAGCACCGTCGGTAACACCGCCTACGGTTACGCCAACAACGTCCCGACGAAGGAAGCTGCCATGGCAGCCGCAAACGACATGTGCGTCCGGAACGGCGGCACCGAATGCAAAATGGCGGCGGTGAGCAAGAACGGCTGTGCCGCACTCGCCGTCTTGTGGTCTACTAACGGTCGTTGGCACGGCGGGACCGGCGCGACGATCGAGGAGGCCGAGCAGGACGCCCTTGCGCAGAACAACGGCGGCAGCATTTTTATAGAGAAGTGCTCGACGTAACTGCTGGGCGCCGATCCCCACTAGCCCGAATACCGTTCACTTGAGGAGCGCAGTTTCTGTGTTGAAGAGTGTCGGAAGCGGCCTCGGAGACAACCAGTTCGCGGCACACCGCCGCGGTGTCCTTGCCCTCGGCCAAGAGCCGATGGCCGCCATCAGCTTGCGCACAACCTGCTCCGGGCTATGCCGCTTCCTCGTCGCCATGATCCTTTGAGCCTTCCCTGCCCACGTCGTGGGCTGCAAGACTCTCATAAGCCATGGATCAGCCGAACGGGGTCAGGGCACCTTAGCTAACTATCGCGCCACCTCTCCACGAGAGCAAGGTTTTCGGGGCACAAATATTTGGCAGCGGCATAAACAATAACCCCGGAGTCATGTCCTCTATCTTTCTGTGTCCCATCTAGATATTCCATAACCCCATCCGCGGATCCCGAAACACCGTCAAAGTTATGGTACTCGTCTTTACTCAAGAAATTGCACACGCCATGCCCCAATTTAAGTAGTGTCGCATCACCGGGCAATCTTGTCACCGCAACACGCTTAACTAGAGACAGATAAGCAGCTTCTGTGTCTGCGTGAGAGCGCGCCAACCCCAAACCGAAAAGTGAAGCGCCAATAAATGAGCCAGATAAAACACAGACGAGCATGGCTCTCATTGCGCTTCTCATGAGGCCGCCTTCCCGGCCCTTACAACTGTCGCATTTGACATTCCCGACCCGATTTTCCTCATCATTAACTACTCCATCTAACAGCCAGGCTACTTTTCATCCCTCAGCCGGACCTCCGGTGTTGCAGGCTGCGAGCCATGGAGTGCCGCCATTTCTCGTCGCGTCTTGGAATGCGACGTCTTCTGTCGGCCCTTCTCCGGTCGTGCGGTCGTTCGCCACTGCGACGCACCCCAGCCCAGCTTTTTCGGCAATCAAGCTACAATAGAGTCCGTTCGGCAATTTAAAATACCCTGTAAGCGAGGCGTCGAGGGCTGCTTTACTTGACGGGTAGTTAAACGCCCTATAGGCCCAAATGTGGTGCTCCGCATCCGCACCCGTAACCGTAATCGCTGCGTAGCAGTTCGGCAGAAAGCATTCGACAGCATTAGCTGGGGGCGCAGCCAGGAGTGACAGGGTCAGGCTGGTGGTGATAACGCCGGTGATGCCCAGAAACTTGATCATGACATCCTCCCCATTTTTCTCATCGCAATCCCTGCCCGCGATCAGGGGCCGTAGGGCACTATCCCAGCCCAAAGCCCCAACTCACCTGAGCATGGAACTTCCGAACATCAGCAAATACCTGCGAATGACCTCAAAGGAGAGGGCTTTGGTCACACATGCCGAAGTTGCGTGTTCTCCGAGTGGTCCAGTGACAGTCTGACCATTGAGAAGAATTACGTGAGGTTGTTGGAATCGAAAGGGATGTACCGCCCGGATAGCTCCGGGGTAAGGCGGCGGCGCTATAAGAACCGGGGGCGCTTGTCGCGGCGGTCTCCACGGAAGGAGGCCATGCAATCTGGCGCAATCGATCAAAAACCGTTGACCTCGGGGCGATTTGGCCAAATCGACTTGGTGTGGCCGGTGAGGCTCAGTCGGATCGCCCGTGAAAAGTACTGGCCCACAGCGTGATAACGAACATAGCGAGGTTTACTGGTAACCCTCCATATTCAATTCTGGTGTATTCCCCAGCGGCGGGTCTACGCTGGCTTGCATTAGATCACTCGATGCCCCGGTGGTGTCGCGTCGTCGCCGAGGCGTACCCGTCGCGCATGGGATCGCAGATCCGGGTGGTTCAGCAGCGCGTCGACGAGCGCAACTGATCCGCCGACACAGCTCCAGTCGTCGTCCCACAGAGTCGAGACCAGCCAGGACCGGTCCGCGGGAAACATCAAGTCAGGTAGGACGTACGGGCTGGCTTGGGTAGCGCTGGCTCGGCGCCAGTTGACAGCTTGGCCTGGGCCGGCTTGCACCAACACGTAGGGCCAGCCCACGTACACGGAAACCGTGGGCGCGCCGGGAAAGACCACGTCGCACCCGCCGCGATCCAGATATCCCAGCCACCATCGCTGATCTGTCGACTGGCTCTTGAGAACCGCGATTAGAGCCCGATCACGCTGCGCCTGATCTGAACCCTTTCCGGGCAGGATCACTGTCGCATAGTCCTCAAATACAGCCGGAATCCCCGCGGTGATCGTCAAGCCGACCGACGTCCCTGTGTTAATCCATGCGACATCGGATGCGGTGCCGACCCGCCAACTACAACCGTCTCGCACAACGTCCCCCACGCGGCCCCAGCGAAGTTGGGTCATGGGGTCTTGGGCAGCTAAGCTAGCGCACCAGTCACAGGGATCGTCGAATTCACTGCCGTAGACGACATATTGGGCCACTGCAGACACCGCGGCTTCCGCCAGTTCAGGCGCCAAGACAGGCTCATCGGCATCGGAATCGAAAGGTTTGAGTTCGCCGACGCTGGCTACGAGCGGGATGCAGTGACTGCCATCGCCGGTGACATCCACAGTGGCCTGGCCGTCGACAAATAACGTGTACATGGCGTGCTCTGGGAAGTCGTAATTGAAACGCAGTACCCACCACTGGCCCGACTGCTGTGCCGCGTACGGGAAGAATTTGTAGCCGGTGCGCTTCCACATAGGCTGCGCTGACGAGTCAATTATCGGACCGTTCGTCTCGCTCATAATGCCCATTGTCCGCCACGCAGCGCCACCATCACTTCTGCTACTTCACCAGTGCGGCTCAGGCTGTTCGTTCGGAGTGCTTGGTGAGCGGACGTGTTCTCGCGGGCTTGGCGGAGTGCGGCCGGATAGGGCGGCCAATTGGTCAATGGCAGGGGCGTGTTTATCGATTGGTTGAGGTGGCGCGAATTCGCCGCTGCGCTGTAGGGCCGCTGAGCGGCTCTCGGCGAAAGCCAGGGCCTCGAGGCACAGATCCTCCTCCAAATGCAACGGTATGCCGGTGGCCACCGCGATGTCCCAGCCGTGGATCAGCAGATCGGCCACACGAAGGGCCAGCCGGCTGCGCAGTTGCGCCGGAATATCGACAGCTGGGTCACCCGCGCCGATCAGCGCTTGCTGCAAGGTTTCTGCTGAGCGACGGTACCTGCCGAGGAGATCACCGGATGTGCTTGCGCTGGTGACAGTTTGAGTACCGACTGGGTCGAGTTGCTGGGCGAACTCGAAGTTCACATCAACGAGGTGCTGGGCGACCCGGGCAACGCTCCATCCGGTGCACGGGGTGGGAGCCATCCACTGGTCGCCGGCGAGGTGCGCGAGGAGGTCATCGACGGCGTGCGCGGCGCGGGCGAGGTGCGCCTGGTCAGCGAAGGGCATTTGTGGATCTTCTCTCGGCAGGCCGACTCAGGTAAGAAACTTAAGACGAAAGTAAGAGAATTCTAAGGTGCGATTCGGCTCCTGCGCAAGTGTGGCGACGGCCAATCGTGCGTGCCCTAGGCAGTAGTGGGCGCCGCGGGAGCGCTGCTCAGCAACCCGCAACAGGGACCTGGAACGTGCAGGGGAGTGTCTGGGGTCCGCGGATGGCTGGGTTGTCTCGCCACGTCGGGTCCCCGCAGAGCGCGGGTTGGCGTGCCAGCAGTTGTTGGAGGGTTATGGCGGTTTGGAGGCGGGCCAATGGCGCTCCCAAGCAGTAGTGGGCCCCATGACCGAAGGTGAGCGGTGCGGGTCCGGGCCGGTCCGTACCCAGTTGATCGGGTTCGTTGAAAACGGCGGGATCACGATTGGCGGCGGCAAGTACGACCTGAGCGGGTTCGCCGGCGCGGATGGTGACGTCACCGAAGACGTGATCCTGGGTGGCGGTACGCGCCACGGCTTGGACGGGGCCGTCAAGGCGCAGCAGCTCGGTGATCAACGAATCGTCGACGGTGGTGATGGCGTCAAGGGGCCGAGTCCCGTCAGAATGAGGGATGAGAAGGCGAATCATTGCCGAGCCCAGCAGGTTTGCGGTGGTTTCGTGACCGGCGATCGCGATGATGATGGCGGTGGTGACGACGTCGTCGAGTTCGAGGTCGGTGTCGGCCGCGATGACGCTGAGCAAGTCATCGCCGGGATGGCGCCGGCGATCGGCGGCCAGGGAAAGAAATTCAGTCAGTAGCGAAGCAACGGCATCGATGCCGTCTTCGATGGCCGCAGGATCAGTGGAGTCGGCGAGCATTCGGGTAATGGCCGGGGACTCCTCGCGGAGCAACCGGGCGGCCGCGATATCTAGTCCCATCCAGGCTGCCGCGACTGCGATCGGTAGCGGCAACGCGATGTCGGCCATGAAGTCGAGCTCGACTCCGGCGGGAATGGAGTCGATCGTGTCCGCAGCGATTGTGGCGATGCCGTCGCGCAGGCCGGCAATGAACTTGCGGGTGAAGAAGTCTCGCACCGCCCCGCGGAGCCGCTGGTGGTCGAAGCCATCTGTGAATAACATGTTGTGGCGCAGGGTGTCTGGATCCGTTGCCCGTAAGGCGCCGGGGGTGTTGGGGTTGGCCAGCGGGTCGCTGGTCCAGCCGGGCCCGGCCAGAATGTGTCGCGCAGGGCGGTAGCCCAGGATCAGCCATGCTGCCGCGGTGTCGTTCCAGACTACGTCGCCTTTTCGACGACACGCCTCATAGAACGGGTAGGGGTTGGCGGGATCCCAGGGCAGGCGCACCGCGGCTTGGGCGTCAGAGGTGGTCATGATGATCCAGCCCGGACGGAAGACCACGCTCGCGCACCCACGCGTGGTGCATCTTGCCTAGCTCAGTGATCGGCTCAGCGACACCGTCGAGGTCGTCCATGATGGCACGGGCCGGCATCGTCGCCTGCAGGCCGACGGCCACACTGCACCAGGCGAGTTGGATCCGATTGATGAAGACCAACCATGGGGGAGGGGTTAAGTGAGCCACCGGGTGGTTGGAGTCGCGGACGTCGAACATCCCGCGGATCGTCCGAGTCGTCGCGTCGGCTGTGAAGGTCACTGGCTCGCGTGTGGTCGTACCGCCGGGTGCGGTGTCGCTAATCCATTGCTGCAGATCCGCGGCGTTCAACGGCGCCTCTGCGGGGAGCATCCCCAGCTGGATCAACAGCTCGCGGAAATCGTCCTTGCGCTCCTCCAGCGAAGCGCGGACTGCGGCGACCCAAAGTTGCCGCTCCTTCTCGGGGATGCTTTGGACGCAACCGAAATCCAGGAAACCCACGCGACCGTCGGCACTGAAGCGGTAGTTACCTGGATGGGGATCAGCATGCACCAGGTTCGCATGGCGGTAGTTGCCGTTGATGAACCGTGTGATCACCTCGGCCCACGTGTCTTTCAGGCCTTGGTCGGCACGTTGCGCTTCTGGGTAATCGATGCCATCCAGATAGGTCATGGTCAGCACGCGGTCGCTGGAAGCTTCGGGAATGACAGCGGGGATACGAATGAACGGATGCCCGCGATAGAGCTCGCCGAACCGGGCGACGCTGGCTGCTTCGTGGCGATAGTCGACCTCCTCGCCAATGCGCGCCGCGGCCTCCCGCGCGAGAGATCGAACGTCTCCCTTGACCCCTGATGCCGCGGTGACAAACCGCAAGAACGTAGCCAGCAACTCGGTATTGGCCAGGTCGTCTCGGATTGCCTGGGCCACACCGGGATACTGGATTTTGACCACAACGTCGCGGCTGTCTGACAACACCGCCCGGTGCACTTGCCCGACCGACGCCGCGGCCATCGGCTCATCAGAGAATTCCGCGAAAAGCCGCACATCAGAGCCCAGTTCCTGATAGAGCATCTTCCGAACGAGCGATGGATGCATCGGAGGTGCTTCAGCCTGCAGCCGGGCCAGGGCCTTCTGATAAGGCCAATATCCCCCGGTGCCCACGGCCCGGGCGTCGACCATCGACAAGATTTGTCCGGCTTTCATCAACACGCCCTTGGAATGGCCCAGCAGTTCGGTGTAACGCTCGGCGGTGCGCTCGTGAAACCGCTCGACCGCACCGTCATCACCGGTGCGTTCTCGCAATCCGGCGATCAACCGCCCGCCGGCGGCGCGGGCAGTGAATCCGGCCAAGGGCATAGCGCGCCGGAGACGCCCGTTCGGCACCGCCTTGTCGCGCTGCGCCATCTGGCCATCCCCTCCGCTTCAACCCGTGTAGTAGACTCTTGCTAAATGTAAGTGATCACTTTGGAGAGGTCAATGACTGCACCGGTGTCGACCCGCGAACGGCTAGTCACCGAAGCGATGCGGCTGTTCAGCGCCAAGGGGTTTGAAGCCACCAGCGTCTCCCAAATCGAATCCGCCGCCGGCTTGGCCGCGGGCTCAGGCGCCCTCTATCGCCACTTCAAGTCCAAGGACGCATTGCTCGACGCCGGAATCGACCGCCAGCTCGACCGGCGCCGCGCCATGCGCGACATCCGCGCACTGTTCGCCGGACTCGGCGACCTGCGCGCCGAACTGACCGTGCTGGGCCGCTACCTGCTCAGTGTGATCGACGAAGAAATCCAACTACTGCAGATCGCCGCCCGCACACCCGCGGGCCAATCTGCCCGCCTCGACACCGCCTACGCCGCCCTCATCGATGGACTCAACGCCGAACTCGCCGACTGGCTCACCACCTGGGCGCCAACACTGACGCCCCAGGATCGCACCGTCCTGGCCGCTCTCGGCGTCAACAGCATCCTCGGGACACGCTTTGCCACAAGCCTGTTCCACCAATCCAATGCAAGCGTCCCCGACGATCACTACCTCGCCGAATGGACAGCAATCTTCGAAACCCGCATTGCCGCACTCCAATAGACGCCCAAAGACCCCCACACTGCATTTTGACGTTGGTCCCAACGGGGGAGTGGTTAAGAGACCAGGCCCAGCGTGTGCCTGCGATGAGAGCTGATTGATCTGATGAACACGGCGAGCGATAGCTAACGTTAAGATCAAATCTGGTACGAAAGTCGTTGACGGCGTTGCTGTTAGCACTTCGAGCGGCCACGTAGACGCACTATCCGTCGACTGGAAATAGACGGCCCTAGTGGCTAATTCGCGCAGGCCGTCAGGTCACATCTCCTGGTGCACAACAGGATAACGAATATGGCGAGGTATGCTGGTAGCGCGCCATATTCGATCCGCGCATACATGACTGCTGGCTGCCAGCGGCGCCCGATCGAGGAGTGGGGGATCGGCGAGTGTCTAGGTGGTGCTGGTGCTGCCCGACCAACGGTCTCACCACCGGTCGATGTGTAGAAGCTGATCGAGTGGTGCGCGCGGACCAGGGCGAAAGTCGGTGCCCACTGTGTAGGCGGTGGGGATGAGCGGCCCTTGGTGGATATCGTCCGGGAGTCCGAGGATCTCTGAGACCTGCTGCTCGTGCCGCAGGTGCAGATCTGTCCACACCGTGCCCAGTCCGCGGGCGCGCGCGGCCAGCATGTAGCTCCACACCGCGGGAAACAGTGAGCCCCACATCGTCGCCGCAGATGCGTCGGGCAGCACCGCGCTGTGTGGGGACGTGATGCAAGCCAACAGCAACACCGGGACACGGTGCAGATTTTGGGCCAGCTATTCGACGCTGCCGGCGACGCGTTGCTGCGTCGAACTGTGCCCGTCGTTGGCGGCAAAGAGGCCCTCGCCGTGGGTTGCCGCCGTGCGGTATTCGTCGAAGCCCGCACGGTAGACATCGGCGATCCGGGCACGCTGTTCAGGATCGGTGATCACGATCCAGTGCCAGCCCTGACGGTTTGACCCTGACGGGGCCTGCAGAGCAATTCGTAGGCAGTCTTTGATCACCACCAGTGGGACCGGCCGGTCGAAGTCCATCCGGCGGCGAACAGCGCGGGTCGTGGTCAGCAGCTCATCCGGGGACAAATTGATGACGACGTCAGACATCGCTCGATCGCCTCAGCTGCACCTGGACTGCGGCAATGAACGGCCGTTATTTCCCCAGGTGGCCTCAGGGAGGGGGCTTTATCGATCTGGCAGTTGGACTGCGGCCCAGAGCGCGCGGATGCATAGGTTGTGCAGCTGTTGGCGCGAGATCGCCGGGTTGTCGATCCAGTGGAGGATGGCGGTTTGTACGTAGCCTAGCCAGGCGGTGACCGCGAGTTGGGTTTCGTCGCTGGTGGGGACTACCGCGTTGAGGCTGGTCAAGATGCGGTCGCGTTGAAGCGTGCTGCGCGCCTGTTGCATTGAGTCCAGTTCTTCCCCGGTGATGCGGGCATGGTGGGCCATGCGGTACGCCGCCGGGGACCTTTCAGCCTCGGCGATGTAGACGTCGAGGCCGGCCCTGATCTGGTCCAGTGGTGAGAGCGCAGGATCGGGGGCGCTCGCGCGCAGCAGGTTGGCGCCCTCTGCCTCGACGACGGCGGCGAAGAATGCGCGCTTGCTGGAGAAGTAGCGATACAGCAGGCCGTGCGACACGCGAGCTCGCTTGGCAACGTCCTCGATGGACACTTTCTCGTAAGGCTGCCGGGCAAATACTTCGGCGCCAATTTCGAGCAGTTGCGCGCGCCGCTGTTCTGTCGTCAGCCGGGTGCGCACCTCGCCGATTGTATTGACTTTGGGTCATTAGCGCGGCATTCTGCCCCTAATGACTTTGATTCATTGAGAATGGAGCCAGGGTTGGACAACATCGACGAGCCCAGGCTTAGCGGGGGTGATCGCGCTGCCGACGAGGCGGCTATCCGCGCGCTGCTTGACCGCCAGATCAGCAGCTGGAATGCTGGCGATCCCGTCGGCTACGCTAGCGCCTATACCCTTGGGGGAGATTGCGTCAGCTTCCTGGGCGGTCATCACCGCGGCCGCGAGGCGATTGCCGCTTCGAGCGAGGTTCCCCGCGCAGGCTCACTGTTCAGACGACTCCTACGATGCGCCCGCCTGCATGTTGAGCTCACCGGTCTGCGATTCATCACACCCGATGTTGCCGTGGTTCACGCCATGTGCAGTGTGACAACGGGGAGCCGGCCTACTCGGCGGAATCGACGAACCAACACCAGTGTCGCCGTGCGCACCGCCGACGGCTGGCTATTGGCTGCCACACAAAACACCACCCAGCGGCCCTTCACGGAAACGCTTATTAGGAGGCTTGTTTCATAGCCGGAAGTTCCAGCGATGGGCGCAATTGTTGCTCCAAGAAGGACCTAGAGGCTGGAAAATTGCCTTCTGCGCGGCGTTTGGTGATGGCGATGCAGACTATCTGACTTCGCCTGCAGCACAGCACCCACGCCGGGGCCGGATGTCGATACGGGGTGATTCATCCTGATGAAAACGGAGTAGTCAACTTGACATAATGTCGCTTATCGGCACAACGGCTACCAGGCAATGAGACCAAGGGCGCTCGCGAACGAGATTCAGATAGACAATCCGTCGCATGTCCTACGATTGCCCCGATGCCGTCCCGCGCCGCGAGCCGTAGCTTGTCCGGCCTTCATGTCATGCGACCACGCGGCTGCGTCCGACTGGGTAAGCCGGCCGAGCGCCGACCATGGAATGCAAGCGCCCGGATCTGACGGTCCGCCGCTGGCGGCCCCGGTCCACGGCCCCCGACCCTCTCCCCAGTTGGATAACCCAATACGTCACGGTGACGAATTGGCATGGCCCGCTGGGCTATTGGCGATTGCATCTATGGACACAATCTGCCGGTGTGAGCTCATGAAGCTCGGCGAAATCCGGGTTGAACCTTCGCCCCGGCCGGACAGCTCAACGGCCCAGACAAGCCCTCGTTGCACCTCCAACGCGATACGTGGCTCGAGTCCGCCGGCGACGCGTACAGTCCCGACCGGACCCAGGCCGCCGCGGAGCGCTAAAGTCGGCACGGTTCCGAGATCAGCTTGTTAGCCAGCCGGCACAACATATTTCGTCACCGTGACGCTTTTCCCGACGAGCGGGGCCCCTACTACGACCGAATCAACGAGTGCCCCATCGGCATCGTGGCCGTCGTGGCCGACGCCACCGTGACATCGCGTATCCGAACGCCCCCCAGCGAGCCAGTTGCTGAGTCAGTCCCGTCGTAGAGCACCCTGGTTCCTGGAACGCGCGCTCAACGTGCTGAAGCCGTCGGCGATCGTTGCAGCCAGCTCCAGGAACGCATGTCGGGTTTGTCGGCTGAGCAGGTCGAAATTGATTTCTGAACCTTCGGCTAGATGGTCGTCGAACGGGATGATGTGCAACGCGCGCACGCGCGGGACGAAGTGGCTGGCCAACAGGTCGACATCCAGCCCCGTGGGTCCGGGCCGCGATGCGCTGAGAACCACGGTCGTCTGCGCCGCCAAATGCCCATAGCCGTTTTGCTCGAGCCAGTCGAGCGTTGCCAACGCGCTGCGCGCCGAGTCGATAGCGGGCGAAGCCACGACCACGATCACATCCGCTTCGTCGAGCACGGCACTCATAGCCGAGTGCACCAGCCCGGTGCCGCAGTCGGTCAAGATGATGTTGTAGAACCTGCGAAGTACGCTTAGCACGCCGCGGTAATCGTTGTCGGAGAAGGCTTCTGAGGTGACCGGATCGCGCTCTGAAGCCAAGAGCTCAAGCCTGCTCGACCCCTGCGAGGTGTGTCGGCGAATATCGGAATAGCGCACGATGTTCTCGTCGAGGAGCACGTCGCGCACGGTTGAGCGCGTCTCGTTGGGCCCACGTTGCGACAGGGTGCCGAAGTCCGGATTGGCATCTACCGCGATCACCCGGTCCCCACGCACGGTGGCCAGAGTGGCACCCAGCCCGATCGCCGTGGTCGTCTTGCCGACCCCGCCTTTCTGGGACAGAACCGCGATGCTGAAGGCCCCCCGCACGGGCTGGTTGATTCGGTCCAGGGTGGCCCGCTGGCGGGCCTGCTCAGCCGATTCACCCGGGTTGATGCCGGTGACCTGATGCAGCTTCTTGCGCCATCCAGCGCGTGGCACCGGGCGGGTCCGGCTGAGCCCCAGTTCGGCGTTGCTGGGCATACGCGCGCGAGGCAGCTCAGGCGGGTTAGCTGACGCAGTGCTGGTAAACGGCGTCGATGCCCGCCCGGTTTGTGGAGCCGGCCAAGGCGGGGTCTGGTCTCCGGCCGAGCGGCCGTTGCCGTCGCGAACGAACTTGTCGGGATGGATCATGGTGACTTTCCGGTCGTTGAGTGAACAGTGAGCAGACCGAGCACTTGCTGCAGTGCCGCTTGCATGTCGGAAAGTTCGATGCGCATCAACGAGGTTTCGTCGAGGTCTTCGATGCTGGCGCCGTGACATTCGGACAGTCGGTATTCGCGTTCGTCCTCGGCGGCCTCGATGACGTTGCGCACGAACCGCGCGTTGCCGACCAGGTCAATGCCGCGCCGAAGTCGGCCAGAGGCGTCGGCGGCCTGACGTTGATGCAGGGCGCGGCAGGCGACAACCAGTTCTTCGTAGGCTTGCGGGGACAACTCGGAGTCGCGCGATCGTGCGATCGCCCGCCCGATGGCTCCCAGCTCGTCGGGACTGTAGGTGCTGAAGCGGATGCGTTTGGTGAACCGCGACGCCAGACCCTCATTGGACGCCAGAAACTGGTCGATTTCATCGTCGTAACCGGCGATGATCACAACCAGCCGGTCGCGGTCGTTTTCCATTCGGGCCAGCAGGGTGTCGACAGCTTCGCGACCGAAGGCGTCACCGCCCGCCAGCCCGGTTTGAATGAGCGAGTAGGCCTCGTCAATGAACAACACACCGTCCATCGCGGAATCGATGGTCGCGGTGGTCTTGATGGCTGTGCTTCCCAGGTGCTGGCCGACGAAATCATGGCGCGCCGCTTCCACGATGGTCGCGGTCTTCAGTAGGCCCAGCCCGCAGTACGTTTGCGCGACGACGCGCGCAACGGTGGTCTTGCCGGTGCCCGGCGGCCCGGTGAACACCAGGTGCAGGCTGCGCGCGGCGGTGCTAAGGCCTTTGTCACCTCGCACTTTCGCCAGCATCGCCGCCGACTTGAGTTTGGCGACTTGCAGTTTGACCTCCGATAAGCCGATCTGCCGATCTAGTTGCTGCTGAGCTTCGCGCAGGTAGTCATGGCCGGGTTCGGTGTTGGCGGAACGGCCGGGGTCGGCGGTGGACGGATCCCACCGGTTGGCCCGCGAGTCGATCTCTTCGCTGGTCGTGACGACGAGCCGGTATTTCGGGTCTGTGAGGGCGGAGGCGTTCGCCTCGAAAGTTGGTTCCTCGCTGTAGATTCGCTCGAAGATGATGCGGGCTTCGTGTTCGTTCCCCATCTCGCGCAGCGTCAATCCCTTGCAGAACTCCGCGGCCCGCCGCGCCGCCGGAATCGGCCCATCGATGGCCTGCTCCAGCCGCCGGATCCCTTCGCCGAACAGACCGAGCTGCGCGCACGCCGAGCCGACCATCAAGTGGGCACCGGCCGCCAGGTACTCATCGGTGAAGGCTGCCGAGTCCTTCAGTGCGGTCAGGACGTCGGGCCAGCGTTGAGTGGTGAAGTGCAGCACGCCGCGGATATAGGCACAGATCGGTTCCGAACCGGGTTCCCCGCCGGGCAGCGCCGCGTGCATCGTTCCCAGCCCGTCGAGCACCCGTTCGGCCTCGTCGTACTCCCGGGAGCTGATCATGCTGGCCGCATAGGCAAGCCATATCTCGGTCAGGGTGCTCAGTGGATAGTCCAGGAACAGACCGGTTTGGAATCGGGCCCGCATGGTGCGCGGTGGCAGTCCCAGCCGGCGCTGTTCACGGCCCAACGAGATGGTGCTGCTCCGGTAAAGGTGATAGATCACTTCGGCGGTAACCTCGCCGGCGACCGCACGTCCTAACCAGGCATCGCACATGTCGGGGTCGCATTCGGTCGCCCGCTTGAAAGCCAGCGCCGCATAGCGCAAGTCGCGTTGGGTCTCGAGGCCCTCGATCGGGATGCCGAGCGAAAGCACGCCCGCATCAAACGCCCGCTGCGCATCGCTGGTGCCACTCATCGGGGCTGTCGTGTCTCCTCACTGCGCGTCGGGCTCATGCGGAGAAGGCTCGCTCTTGCGATCTGTGCAGTCAAACACCAAGTGGTAACTTACTTTTCACGTTCCGTTTAATGACCATGGGAACGTGACCGGCCCCGCCAGTGTACTAAATTCAAGGGGGTACCACGCCACCGCGATGTACGGACAGCGGTGTCGTATCAGTTTCCGGGGGGAGGCTTGAGCGTGGCGCAGCAGCCAGTGCGCTCGCTGAGCGGCACGATATGCGTTCGTACCAATGAACGCGGCCTGCCGGTTGCTCTGCACCTCGACGCGGTCGAACTGAACAAGCCGCCCGAACGACTCGCGGCCGAGATCCTGGCGTTGTGTCGGTTGTCAGCGGCGCGGGCCCAGGTCGCGCGGCGGCGAACATTGGCCGAAATGGGTTTCGGCGCAACGGTGATCCGCGAATTGCACCTGGCCAGCGAAAGTGACCTTGCCCGTGCCGAGCAGGAGACCTTCGGCGATACGGAGACGCCTACGGCCGCACGGCGGAGTTCGCTGTGAGCGGGTTGGCCGAAGCAGTCATGGCGAGGCTCGCAGAGCAGCGTGATTTGGTTGCGGCCGTCGACGAACAGATTAAATCGATGTCGGTGCGGGTGACCAGCCGTGACCATAACGTCAGGGTGCGAGTCGACGGATATGGCGCGATGACCGATCTGTGGCTTGGCCCGAGCGCGCATCGGCTTGGGCCCAGTGTGTTGGCCGCGCTCATCGTCGAAACCGCACGCGTCGCGGAGGCTTTGGTGACCGAGCGGTGCAACTACCTGGCGTCCGAGTTGGGCGCCCGTCTAGCACAGCTGCAGCAACAGAAAGTGTCGGATTGATGGGACTTTCCTTTGTGTTGCACCAGAGTTCAAGTTTGCTGACTACCGGAGCCGTTACCGTTTCGTTATATTGCCCTTTGTCCCCTGCCGCACGTGACCACATCAACCGGGAAAGTACCGACACATGAGTGACGTTTTTTCCGCGGCACCCGCCGGTATGGCGGAATTTTCTGCGGTGTCCCAGGCGGCGTCTGAGATGATTACCGCCGCTGGATCGTCCGATTCCGCGGCGATGCTGTCGGCCGCGGCTGCAGCGCTCGGACCGATCGGCGCGACGTACCTCGCCGCGTACGGGCCCGCGCAGGCAAGGAATTTGGCCGCCACGTTGCTCGTCGGCGCGGTACATGCCGGCGTCGGGGCGGCCACCGACGCGTCCAGGGCCGCCATTGTCGGCGCCGACGGCGGGTAGCCAAGCGCCGATGGTCACGTCTTCGTCGCCAACTGATCCGGCGGGCCGGTTCGGGCCGCAGCTCCTGGACTCCGATACGGCAGCGGTTATCGACGCGCAAGAGCAGAATTTGCAGCAGTACTTGAATTTGCCAGTCGATCAAATTCTCGCGCGCCTGGGTTTCCCCTCCTTTGCTGACCCGACCGGTATTGGTGGGACGACACCGTTTGGCGGGGAACCGACGAGCGTGGCGCCGATGGGCCAACAAGCCCCAGCCGCGCCGATCACCCCGATGGATCCGAGCGCGCTGATCCAACCCGTGACGTCGGCGCTGGGAACTTTGGGCAGCGGCGCTTTTCAGGGCTTGGATCCCACCCAGATGCTGGGCGGAATCACCAACGCCTTTCAGTCGACCGGCGGGCCTCTGCAGCAGGCGCTCGGGTCGCTCGGCGGGATATGGCAAGGCGTTTCGAGCGGCGCTGCCGTCGACAAGACCACCGCCGCGATCGCCAACGGCAAGCAGGTCGCAGCGCAAGCCGATGCGCTGCGCAGCAGCTTGACCACCGCGACGGCCGACGTCGCGCAGGCGCGATCGCGGCTGATCGAGATCATCAGCGAATTTGAATCCACCTTGGCCGCAATCGGACCCAACATCGTTTTCCCTTGGGGGTGGGCGGCCGCTATTGCCGCGGCCAACCATGCGATTACGTCGACAGCCGAGGTGATGACCCAACTTCAGGCTTCGTTGAGCGCCGAGGCCGCCAAGGTGACCGCCGTCGGAGCGCCGGTCACCGTGACGGCTGCCCCGCAAGTCGCTACGGCTGGATCCGCCGGGACAGCCGCAGCGGGAACGGCGGTCGCAGCCGGCTCGGCCGGCTCGGCCGGTAGCGGGACCAGCGGACTGGCGTCGTCATTGATGTCTGCAGCCCCGCAGGCGCTGTCGTACGGGGCCAGCTCGCTGAGCCAGGGTCTGCAATCGGTGATGCAGGCGGGCAACGCGGCACGCGGCCCGGGGAGTCTGGCTGCCGCTCCGCTGACTGACGCCGCGGCCACCGCGATACATGGAAGCGCCAGGGGCGCAGCGGGCGCCGCCGGTCATGTAGCGGGAGGCGCCGGCGGCGCGGCCACTGCGGCGGCGCGGTCGATCCCCACATCGGCGATGGTGCAGCCACCCAGCGGTACCGCTGCCGTCGAGACAGCAGGAGCGCGGCCCGCGTCGGCAGTGGGGGCGCCCGGCGCGGGCGTGATGGGCGGCGGCAGCCCGATGGCGCCCGGTGGGGCGCGACTCGGTGCTGGGAGCAGCCATACCTCACCGTCGTTTTTGCACACCACGGACCAAGGCGGCGAGATCGTCGGGGACCTGGGAACCGCCGCGCCCGCCGTTATCGGACAATCCGACCCCAATGAGCCACCCGACGTGGCATTGCGAATCTAGGGGCCGCGGCCGTCGAACTGTCGAAACTGCCGATGCACTGGGGAGGAGAACGAAGTGAGTGATAATGCAGCCCTGTCGATTCGGCCCTCGGAGGTGGCCGAAGTTAGCAACCAACTCGCGACGCTGGCTGATCGGATCGAGCGGGTGATCGCCGACGAGACGGCCAACCTGACCGTGACCGCATCGGGTCGCGACGAGGTATCCGAGCGTGTCGCAGCCACTCTCAACGATGTATACCGGTCGTTTGCGGCCGCCGCCGGCCAGGGTGCCGGCCAGTTGCACGACGTAGGTGCGACCCTACGCGCGCAGTCGGGCAGCATCGCGACCTTCGATGGGGACGCGATCACCTAGCCGACTTCGCCCGGGGGAATTGGACGCGCTATTCGGGAAAGGGAGGTCCGGGCGTGGGTTTCACGGATGTGGTGTGGCAATCGCGCAGCACAGAGCAGCTTGCCCGCGACCTCACTGACGGCCCAGGACCGGCTCCGGTGGGCGAAGCCGGCGCCGCATGGGAGCGGGTGGCCAGAGAACTGGCCGGTGTGTCAACCGATTTCGACAAGCTGGTCGACCGGCTGCGTGACGCGTGGACCAGCCAGGCCTCTACCGCGGCGGTAGGGCGCTTAGAGGAATTCGGACGGTGGCTGCAAGCACTGGCCCTCAGCGCCGCCACCAACGGCCAGCGCGCCGAAAAAGCCGCCATGGCCACCACCGAAGCTTGGCTGGCGATGCCCAGCGTCCCCGAAGCGCTACAGGCCAAAGCCACGCACGACATGATGGCCTCATTGGCCGCCTACAGCGGTGCGGTACTCACCGGTCGGTTCGCCGAACTCGACGAGGCGGCGACCACAAGCCAGGCCGACGCCGCCGCAGTGATGGCTCACTACGAAGACGCGGTCTCGGATCTGGCCCAACCGTGGGATCAGGCCTCCCCGCCGCAGGTCTCGCGCAACGGCCCGGCACCGGCCGAGCACGCCCAGGATCGGTCGTCCGGGGCCGGCGGGCGCGCTTCGCCAACCACCGTTGCGGCCCCGCCGCTGGCGCCGATGCTGGCCACCGGCATCGCGCCGACCGCCCAGCCAAAGCCTCTACACCAGAACGGGTTTGCTGCAACGGGCGCGGCCGGCACCGGAGGCACCGCGGCAGGCGCCGGCTATGGGCCCATTGCCGCACTGGGAAGAGCCGACCAGAATCGCGAGTACGAGTCGAGTCAGGCGGGCGAGCCACTCGACGGCGCCGGCGAACCCGGTGCGGGCCTGGGCTACTCGGAGCAGCCCTGGTGGCAGGCCGGCGCATCGAACGAGTCGCAGTTGGCCTCCAGCGTCAGCTGGGTGCCCGATACCTCGGTGTTCGACCAACTGGCGGTCCCAGAGGGACCACCACCTGACACGGTGGCCGACGAGCCGGTGACAGCGCGCATGTTCGATGGCGGCGCGTCCACCCCCGTGATTGGCGTTGACCGAGAGCTACGCCTGTGATCGCCTCGCTGCGCGCGCATCTGGAACTCAGCGATGACGAGCTGATGGTGCTGGCCTCGCGTGCGGGCGTTCAGACGTTGCCCGTAGTGCTCGGTGTGCGGCCTCGCCACGGCACCGCATCCGAGTTGGCAGCGGCGACGCAGGCCGCTACCGCCGCACTCATTGACCGGGAACTACTTTTCGATGATGCGGTGGCGGACGAATTGGTCGGCCCGCTGTGGGCGCTGGAACGGCCCGATCGGGAGCTGGCGATGCGCTTGGTCACCCCGGAGGGCACCGCGCGCGTGACAGTGGTGCGTCGGGGGAAGCTGTGGGTATGGGCGCGGCGCGTGGGCAACGTCGTCGCCTTGCATCTGGGTACGGGCAGGCCGGTGCTGACCGAGGCGATCAAGCCACTGCTGCACCACTTGCCCGCCGCTCCCCCAGCCGACGTCGTCGCGTTCGGCGCTCCGCTGCACGCGGTCAGCGACGCCCTGACCGGCACCCATGACCCGGTCCGGTTGGCCGACCAACTGGCCGCGATAGGCGCGCCGGCGCGCACCGCGATGATGTTCGGCTCCGCACTGGGTTCGCGGCTCGCCTTCGCCGAGATCGTCTGTTACGCACTGAGCTTCGAGGCGGACCGGCTGCTGCGCGGTCCTGCCCCCGTTGGCGTCTTCTGCACCAGGCGTGGCCGCATAGTGGCCGCACCCAGTGTCTCACCAAGTGGCCAGTTGTGGACCACGCTCAAGGGTGGTTCCGACAACGCAATCAAGCAGGCGCTCAGCCAGCTTGTCGAAATTTCGGCTGAGAGGTGGGAGGAGGACTGACAGCAGCAGACAAGCGCCGCAGCATTGCCGCAAGACAGGACAGACATCTCAGAGATCTCAGGAGAGAGCTATGACCACCAGCCTGACGCCGCAGGAGGCCGAGGCCAAGATCGCCCAAGTCGACCAGGCGATGCAGAATGCCAGGGCCTTGGCCAACAACATCCTCGACCGCACCCAAACCATGACCGCCAGTTCCTGGCTGGGTCACAAGGCACAGAGTTTCGGCAACATCATGCAAAACCACCACGAGGACTTCACCGCGGTGATCAACGCCTTGAACCAGGTCGCCGAGACGGGCAAGACCAACATGCGCACCTTCGCCAACCTCGACGCCGAGTAGCAAGCTCTAAACGAAAGGACTTGAGCATGGACACGATTCGCTACGACTACGGCTCCAACTACGACCACTTGGACGCCATTCAATCCAACCTCAATGACGCGCAAGCGTTGCGCGAAGAAGTAGAGAAGGTCTTCAGCGTGCTGTCCACGGTGTATGAAGGCCAAGCCGCCGACGCGCTGCAACAAAAGCATCAGCAGGTTTCGGCGCTGATGGACAACGTGATCAACGACATCACCGCAACCCGCGCCGGCGGTGCCCAGCAGCAGGAAGACACGCGGGCGCTCGACGCGCACCTGGCCGGCAACTTCTGAGCAATCGGCCCACCCGATGTGCCGGGCCCCGTGCAACGCGCGGGCCCGGCACACCCGCGGTGAAATGTCCGAGGGGCAGCGACGGTTCGCTTTTGACGGTTGGGTTTACTTGGCGGGGATGATGGTCCCGCCGTTCATGCCGGTATCGAACTGGTATTCCCATTGGCCCACATCGATTCCGTACCGGGAATACAGCTGTTTGGTGATCTCCGCTTGCGCACTGAGGTTGCTGACCTGGATGGTCGGGTTGCCGTTGTCGTCGTGGCGGTATGGCGCGAAGGCTGGATCGTTGACGATCGACGGATCCTTCGTCACGAGACCATTGACGATGCTTTGCACGGTGGTGTTGGTGTCGAGTTGATTGGCGGCGTGCTCATTAGGGATGGCATTGCTCGGGTTTTGCACTGCGTTTTGATTGATGATCCCGATGACGTCAGGCTTGATTCCGGGACCGGCGACGTCGATCAGGCTCTTGATCACCGGCCCCGCTTCGGGGATGTAATTCAGCACTGCGCCGGCGGCTTTGTACGCCGAGTCGTAGCTGGCACCGTTGACGGCGGCTTGCCACTGAGCCTTGTAGACATCGCCCTGGTTGAGGGCGGTTTCGGCCGACTGGGTGCCGACTTCTAGTGCGTGCTGCATCTGGCCTGCGGTCTGAGCGTAGGTGTAGGGTGCGTGGCCGCTGCCGTATGCGGTCGCCAGAGCGTTTTCCTGCCCGAAGGTGGCGATGGCGGCATTCACCCCGGCGGTGGGGTTGGTGGCCAGCACCGAGTACATGTTGGCCAGCTGACTGGAGTTGGCGAAATGGCTGACGCCCGGTATCGACTCGGAACCGGCGAATGTGCTGTAGTACGGGGCCAGGTCGCTGGCCAGGTTGACGATCAAATCCGGGTTCCGCTGCCCGACAGCGGTTCCGGGATCGCCGGACAGATGCAGCAGTTCGTTGGAGTGGTTCGACATGTACTGGGCCACGGTTTGGGCGATCTGGCCGGACTCTGCCGCGCGCACTTCCGATGGGCGGTCGCCGGGGACGGCCACCGCGTCCTGGGAGCTGATATTGAACAGCTGCGAGACCGTCTTACCGTGATCGCTCCATTGATGGTTGAACACGTCCGACAACAGGGTCTGACCGTTGGACCCGGTCAGCTCCGCGGAAACAGCCGCTTTGTCATCGGCGACGGCGGCAAACATTTGTTCGGTCATCGGCGCGTTGGGCTCTTGGCCGCGCCCGTCGACGAAATACAAGGCTTGCTTGTCATTTTCGGCGGCGACCTGACCGCGCAGATACTGTTGCGCCGCGTTGAGGACGCCCTTGTCCAGACCGCTCCCGTGTTTGAGTCCGGGGCTGGCCATGGCCGCAATGGCCGCGTTGGCTTGGTTCGCCCCGACGCCGTTGAGGTTGATGGTGTTATAGCCGTAACCACCAACGAGGGAGAATCCTTCGGTCATCAAGTCGCCACGGTTGAGTGCGTCGTACATCTGATGCGGCAGCAGATTCGTAGCACCGTGGGCGGGGATCGTGCTGTCGCCGGTGACGCTGGCGCTGACGCTGTTGGTGGACAGCAGTTGCAGCGCGTTAGCGACGCCTTGTCGCGCCTCGGCCGGCATCTCGTTGAGGATGGTCTCGATCTGTTGCGGCGACTTGCCGTCCAAGGAGCGGGCCAGCGCGTTGATGTATTGCATCTGCGAGGCCGGGATGTCCACTGTGGCACCGGATTGCAGCGCGGTCAGTTGCGCCGGAGTGAGAAGTCCCGCTGCGGTGAGCCGCTGAATCTCGTCGGCGCTGAGATGCCTGGGATCGTTGAGCAGCTGGTTACCGTCGCTTGCGCCTTGGTCGGTACCGAGGGTGGCGGGCTGGATGAACGCCACCTGCAGATCCAGGCGCGCGGCGTTGAGCGCATCTTTGACTTGGGTGTCGGCCTCTTCGGTGGCGTCGGCGGCGCTGGTGATCTGGATCTGCCACTGTTCCTGAGCGGCCAGGTCGGCACTGGTGGTGAGGTCGGCTTTGGAGACCACCAAGTTCTCCGAGACGGTGAAGCCGGCCTGTTGAGCGCCCGCGATCGCGTTGCGCGCCCGCTGCAATGGCGCATCGATCTGGTGGAAGCCGTCGGTGGCGATCTTCGCGACCCGATCGAGATGATCGACCACGCGGGCGGCGGCTTGTCGATCGGATTCCGCACGGGTCATCGCGGCGTCCGCGGCCACCCCCTGCCAGTGGCCGCCGTTGACATTGGCGACCGCGGATTTGTATCGGTCGAACAGGCTGTCGATCTTTGTGCCCATCGCCGTCCAGGCTTCGCCAATCGCGGTCAGCGTCGCCGGATTCCACGCCTCGATCTGGGTTTTGGTCAGGCTCACTTGGCCACCGCGGGAACACTCCAGTCACCGGTGGCATTGGTGTAGGTGGTCATTACGGTGTTCTCGCTGACGTTGCTGTTGTCCGCCTTGCGATATTGATTGGCCACGTCGACCATGATCTTCCCGGTCTCCGACAGTCGCTGCTTCACGGCGCCGACGAGGACGGAATCGATCAGGTCGTGAGCGATGCTGGAGGCTTCGGTGACCGCGGGTTCCATGCCCCCCGGTACCGACAGGTACGGGCCCGCTGCGGGCCCCGTGCGCAAAGCCCCGGCCTCGTTGGCCAGTCCCTGCAATACCGGCCCGAGTCCGGCCAGTCGATCCAGGTCGACGAGCAGCGTCATCGCACTCCCCCATTTAGCCCTGTGACGCGCGCAGGTTACTCGCGGTCAACGATTTGAGTGACCCCGTTACTGCCGGTTAATTCTATGCCGGGTCCGGCCGGCCGGACGCGCGCCGCTGCATTGTTCGCCGAGAATTCGAATTGCCGCAGGGCGGCGTTGTCCGCGGACAGCTGCTCCGGTTATATGTTGCAGCACAAAAGGGTTCGAACACGTGTCGCGAAGCACGGTCCGCGGCCGCCGCGGGACACGCCTGGTGTACTAGGGGCGGGATCGGTGCACCCGCGGGAAGGTCTGCGCGACCGCACCGGCCAACTGCAGGTAGGCCTCGAACGTGGCGGGTTTGAGCAACTCGACGTCGATGTCGGCGCCCTCGGCCAAATGCGGGTCGAACGGGATCAGGTGGATGGATCGACACCGGGACGCGAAGTGCTCGTAGACCTTGTCGAGCTTCAGAGCGGCTGATCCCGGTCGTGATGCGGAGAGCACTACGTGCGCGTCGCGCACCAGCGCCGAATGCCCGTGTTGCATCAACCAATCGAGCGTCGCCGAGGCGCTGCGGGCGGCGTCGATGGCCGGCGAACTGACCAGCACGATGCAGTGGGCGAGGTCCAGTACGCCTGCCATCGCCGAATGCATGATGCCGGTGCCGCAGTCGGTGAGGATGATGTTGTAGTAGTTACGCAGGATGTCGATGGTGTGCCGGTAGTCGGCTTCGCCGAACACCTCCGACACCGCAGGTTCTTGCTCGCTGGCCAGCACCTCGAGTCGGCTGCCCGCCATTCGGGTATGACCCCTGACGTCGGCGTAGCGAGTTATGTTGGGATCGTTCAGCAGATCGCGCACCGAGGAGTTGGTCGAGGCGTCGCGGACCCGCTCGGCCAGAGTGCCGCGGTCGGGGTTGGCGTCGACGGCGATGACACGGTCCTGGCGCATCAGCGCCAGCGCCGATCCGAGCCCCAGCGTGGTGGTGGTTTTGCCGACGCCGCCCTTGATCGATAGCACCGCGATGCGGCAGTCGCCAATGATGGGCTGGCGGATCAAGGCCAACAGATCTTGACGTTCGCGCTCTTTGCGGGACTGGCCGGGGTTGATGCGTCCGCCGGTGGCCCGGTGCACCAGTCGACGCCAGCCAGATTGCGGCGCGCTGCGATCACGGTTGACGATCTCGGCCTCGTCCAGTGGTACCGGCATCCGGGCGGCCTGCGGCATGGCGGCCTGGCCTGGCGCGGGGTGGTGCGGTGCAACGGCGTGGTCTTCGGGGGCTGACCAGCCCGGTGGGGCTGACCAGCCCGGTGGGGGTGGCCAGCCGGGGGGCAGCAGAGGTGGCGGCGGCGGCAACGGCGGCAGCGGCCAAGACGGCGGAGGCAGGGGCGGCCCGGCACGCCAATCCTCTTGTTGCGGTGGCGGTTCGCCGTACCTTTCCGGTGGTGTTCTGTTAACCGGCTGTTCCCCGAATGGAGGTGTTGGGGCCGCCTGGTGTTGCCTGAATCGCTGGCCTGTGTCCCTCGGCGTGATCATCGACGCGTTGGCCAGCTGCCAGGGCGGCAACGGGAGGCGAGGCTGCGCTGACATGGCGACACCGGACTGCGGCCGGTGCTGCGCGGCGCTCGGCGAATCACCTGTGCCGCGTCCAGCGATTTCGTCGGGCTCACCGATCGATGGATCCTCGTGCGGCAGCATCGTTTTGTCCCCCCGCGATCCGGCGCTCAGTTCGGTTCCGATGGTACGTGCCGTGTCGGGCGCGTGCTCGTGTCGGTCAGCGGGAGCGTCGTCGGGCGGCAGCCAGTGCCGCGGCGGCAGCCATCACCGCCAGGCTGGCCGCGGTGACACCGAACACGACAGTACGCGCGTGCTCCTTGCGCGAATCCGGTTGAGCGCCACGACCGATCGATGCAGCGCGCTCAGATCCGGTCCCGGTTTGCGGGGGTGGCAGCTGATAGGTCAGCGCGGCCACCGGGTCGACCACCCCGTACCCGGTGGCGGGGTTGGGTCCGTCGCCCGGCGTGTGCGCGGTGCGCTTGACCAATTCCATTACCTGCTGGGCTGTCAATTGCGGGAAGCGTGATCTGATCAGCGCGACGACACCCGACACAAGCGGAGCGGCGAAGCTTGTGCCGTTCAGCGGCATCAGGCCGCGTTGGGCCAGTTCGGCGTCGACGAGGCCCGGGCCGTTGGCGTCGAGTGAGGTGATGTTCTCCCCGGGTGCGGCGACGGCCAGCCAGGGGCCGTGCAGGCTGAAATCGGCCGGCAACGCCGAGGTGGTCACCGCGCCGACGGCCAGGACGTAGTCGCTGAACCAGGCCGGCGTGGCAATGGTTTGTACCGTGTCCCAGCCCTGCGTCATCGGCTGGTTCGGGTCGTTCTGCGAATTCTGGCTGGCGCAACGGCTCTGGGCGGAGACGTTGCCGGCCGCGGCCACCACCACCACGTTGCGGTCGAATGCGTAGCGAACCGCGCGACCCAGTCCGGCATCATCTAATCCGGTGCCGACGGCCGCGCAGGCGGCTTCGGAAATGTTGACAACGGTGGCGCCCAGATCGACCGCTCGGGTGACGGCCAGCGCAAGTGTCGCGGTGTCGCCGTAGCCCGTCGACGTGGCATTGGGATCGTTCGCGTTGTTGGCGCCGCCGACCGGCCCATAAACGCTGCTGTTCTGGCGGATCGACAGGATCGCAGCGTCGGGGGCCACACCCGCAAAGCTGTCGTCGCTGTCGGGGGCGGCGGCGATCAGTCCGGCGACCAAGGTGCCGTGCGCGTCGCAGTCGGCCAACCCGTCGGTGGTGGAGACGTAGTCGCCCCCACCTTCGAGCGCGTGCAGCCGCGGGTGGCGGTTCACCCCGGTGTCGATGACCGCCACCTTCTGACCCGCCCCGCGCGAGAATCGCCACGCCGAGCGGTAGTTGAGCATTGCGTCGGCACTGGTCTGCTTGCGGAAGTCGGTGCCCGCCAACACCCCGGTGGGCACGCCGCAGAGTGCTTTGAGCTCGCTCGGCTGCGGCGGAAGCGGTGGCCCCGCCGGTGGTGGGCCGGGCTCCACCACCGGGGGCCTGATGGCGCTGGCCGGCGCGGGGACACCGATGCCGGCGCCCGCGACCAGGACGGCGGCGCACATCCGCGCCGCGGCGCGACGGGAGCTGCCACTCACCAGTGCAGCCTGCCGTAGATGCCCATCACCCACAGCCCCACAGGTATCAGTGCACCCGTGGCGGCGTAGTCCAGGTAGGGCGCTGCAACCGAACACCATTGCCGCACACGGCTCTGTGGCGCCAACGCGCCGGCCAGGGTCGCCGCCGCGGCCAAGACGGCGAGTACGCCAATTCCGGTCAGCCGTAGCGGGAAATCCCCGGCCTGAGTCTGCACGCACACGGCCAACGTCAGTGCCACGGCGGGCGCCGCCAGCGCGGCCCGCTCGGCGAGCGTGCCAACCCGCCGGCTGCGCAGCGCCAGCACCGTCGCGCAGACCAGCGCGAAGGCCAACGCCGCCCATCCGGGGTCGGTGCGCTGCAGCACCGCGCAGCTCGTCGCGACGACGGCCGCCAGACCCGCCAGCAGGCCCGCCCGAGTCAGCGCCACCGCGTGGACTCGGGCCCACACCTGCTCAGCCCCGGGCATATCGCTGCCGGGGTCGTTGCCCTCAGCCGAATCCGTTGGTCTCGGCGTGAATCCCGGCATCGTGGCCCCGGGTCGCCGCTTGCGGCGTGCCTTGACCGGCGGTGCGGGGACGCGCGATAGTCGCGAGAAGACGGTGGGAACGGCCAGTGCAGCCACCGTCGCTATGGTGGCTGCCGGCACCGCCAGCAGCGCCACGGGTACGGCCAGACCCCGACCGAGAAAAGCAAGGCCCGAGAAGCCCAATATCACCTCCGCACCCAAATAGGCCCAGTGCGCGGCGCCGATGATCCGCTGGCAGAGTACGGCGAGGCCCAGCAGGATCGCGCTTGCCGCAGCCACGGCGTAGGGTCCGTGCGGTGCTGCCAGGTTCCAGCCCAGCGCGGCTCCCAGCGCAATGGGCGGCCAGGCGGTTGCGGCGGCGATGGGGCTCAAGCGCGGGGTGCGGCTCGCGACCGTCGCAACGGCGATCAGGCTGAGCGCGGTCAGCGCAGCGCCGGCGACCACGGCGCGGCGGTGTGTCGCGGGCGACCCCTCCAACAAGAGGAAAAGCCACGCCGCGGCAGACAGCCACAGTCCTACGAAGCCCATCGTTTGGGCCGTACCGGAAGTCCAAGCCGGGTGCAGCGTCCGGTTCAGCCGGGCGGCGGCATCGACGACGTCGTCGTACAGCGTCGGTGGTGAGAGTGCGCGCTGTTCGCAGAGGCGCAACAACTCGTTGTCGGCGATGCCGATGGCCCGCAGCGTCTGGTCGGGGGGCAGCGGCTCCCCGCCCAGTCGGGTCAGCACCCAAAAGCTGCGACGTTCGTCGCGGGCGGCGGGATCCTCGACGTCACGGGTCTGGCGGGAGTGGATCAGCGTCACCAGCTCGGGCAACAAGGCCGCCACCGGAATGTCCGCCGGCAGGGCGACATCGAGCTGGGTCAGCGTGCCGAGCACCGAAACCCGGATCCGTGCGGGTCGGGCCGCGACGACCGGACGCAGCTCGCTCACCCCGGTCATCGGTCAGGCATCCTGGACAACTGGATCACGCCCTCTTTCATGGTGCGCGAGATCAGCATTCCCCGCCCGGGCGGCATCGGGCTGGCCTTATAGCCACCGAACAGCGGACCTTCCTCTTTGCTACCGCTCATCACCAGCGCGTTGCAGGACAAGTCCTTGAGGCGACCGACGAACGGGTCCATCAGCGCGCGGGCGGCACCTCCGGTGCGTCGGGTGACCGCAACGCGCAAACCGATATCGCGTGCCTGGGGCAGGTATTCGACCAGCGGGCCGAGCGGATGGCTCAGGGCGTTGCCACCCAACAGGTCGTAGTCGTCGACCAGTACGAACAATTCCGGTCCGGACCACCACGACCGATCCTTGAGTTGCTGCTGGGTGATGTCGGCAGGCGGGAGTCGGTCTTTGAGGGCACCGGCCAGTGCGGTCATCAGTTCGGTGGACGACTGCGGGGCGCTGGCGTAGCCGCCAAGGTATGCGTCGTCGACGACGCCCAGGAGCGAGCGACGGAAATCGACGACGATGATCTTGGCTTGGTCGGGTGTGGCGTTCTCCATCACGCCGGCGGCGATGTTGCGCAACAGACCCGTCTTGCCGCACTCGGAGTCGGCCAAGGCCACCAGGTGCGGCTGTGCGTCGAAATCGACGACGACCGGGGCGAGTTCCTCCTCGTCGATGCCGATCGCGATGCGCGAGTGGCTCAGCAGCCCGGCCTCGGCCGCCGCCGCGACGACCTTCCCGCGCTCGACGTTGTGCGGCAACATCCGGACTGGCGGCGCCTGCCGGCGGCCATAGTGGGCGCGCATCGCCGCTACGGCGCCGGCCACCCCGGCCGGCAGATCCTCGACGGTGTTTGCCGAGTCCAGCCGCGGCAGGGCTATCAGGATGTGCAGGCCCTGGGGGTTGATGCCCCGGCCGGGCCGGCCGACCGGAACCAATTCGGCCGACCGCCGGCCCACCTCGCTATCGATCGGATCACCCAGCCGCAGCTCGATGCGGGTGCCGAGCATGTCCTTGACGGCGGGGCGGATCTCCATCCAACGTGACGCCGAGATCGCCAGGTGCACACCGTAAGACAGGCCCTGGATTGCTATCGACTGCAGCACGGGCTCGAGGGCCTCGAAATCGCTTTTGATCGATGCCCAGCCGTCAACGACAAGCACGACATCGCCGAAGCTGTCATGCGCCAAGGGGTCGTCGCCGCATGCTTCGGCAGAAAGCGCGGCCAATTGTGCCTTGCGAGTCCGGAATTCACGCATGGATTCGATGCCCAGGTCACGAAAACGAAGTTCCCGGGCACGAAGCACGCCCGCCACTTCAGCGACAGTGCGCCGGATCGCGTCGGAGTCCATACGTGCGGCCACCCCACCGACGTGCGGCATGCCCGCCAGCCCGGCCAGGGTGCCTCCGCCGAAGTCCAGGCAGTAAAACTGCAACTGCTCCGGGGTGTGCGTAGCCGCGGCCGCCATGATCAGGGTGCGCAGCGCCGTGGATTTACCCGACTGCGGGCCGCCGACCACGGCCACGTTGCCTTGCGCGCCGGACAGATCGACCATCAAGACGTCACGGCGCTGGTCGTAGGGCCGGTCCACGAGCCCGATCGGCATGCGAAGCTGGCCGGTCAGGTTCTGCGCGGCACGCCAGTCGGAGTCGGTGAGCAACTCGTTGACCGCGGGGCTGTCGGCGAGCGGCGGGAGCCACACTTCATGGGCGGGGCGCCCGTGTCCGCGTAGCCGGCCGACCACCACGTCGAGGACGGTGGTTTTCTTCGGACCCGACGCTGCGGGGGTTTCCGCTGCCGGTTCCGCTGGGCTCGGGGCGGGCGCAGGCGCCGCTTCGGCGGCCGGCACGGGCACGGCAGTGAACAGTTTGGGCGCCAGTGCCCCCAACGCGGAGGTGCGACCCGTGTGCGCGGACACCCTGGGTTTGACGTATTCGCCGGAGACGTAGCTGGTATTGAACCGGACCGGCTCGTCGACGTCACACTTGAGGAACGCCGAGCCGGGCACGCTGGGCAGGTGGTACGCGTCGGGCACTCCCAGTACGCTGCGTGACTCGCCCGACGTGAAGGTTTTCAGCGCGATGCGGTAGGACAGATGCGAGTCCAGGCCGCGCAGCTTGCCTTCTTCGAGACGCTGGGAGGCCAGCAGCAGGTGCATGTGCAGGGATCTGCCCAGCCGCCCGATCATCACGAACAGCTCGGCGAAATCCGGCTTCTGGGAGAGCAGCTCGGAAAACTCGTCGACCACGATGAACAGCGCCGGCAGCGGCGGCAGGTCGGCGCCGCCGGCGCGGGCTCGTTCGTATTCGGTGACGTTGGGCAGGTTGCCGGCGGCGCGCAGCACTTCTTGACGCCTGTTCACCTCGCCCGCCAGCGCGTCACGCATCCGGTCCACCAGCGTCAGTTCGTCTTCGAGGTTGGTGATGATCGCGGCGATGTGGGCCAGACCTTCGAGTCCAAGGAATGTGGCGCCGCCCTTGAAGTCGACGAGCACCAGGTTCAGCGCGTCCGGCGAATGTGTGGTGACCATCGACAACACCAGTGTGCGCAGCAATTCGGATTTACCCGATCCGGTGGCGCCGATGCACAGTCCGTGCGGGCCCATCCCTCCCTCGGCGGACTCCTTGATGTCAAGTTCGACGGGCTGCCCTGTGGGGGTGGTGCCGATAGGCACCCGCAGTCGCTCGCGCGGTGATCGAGGACGCCATACCTGTTCCGGCATAATGTCTGCCGCGTCGGCGATACGGAGCAGCGCCATCAACCCCGGGTCTGTCACGCCCGTGGCGGCATGGAGATTGATGATGTGGGCGGCGCTGGCCGGGCGGTAGCGGCCGATGCGTCGCGCTGTGGTCTCCGCCTCTGCGGTGGTGAGCGAGTCGGGGGTCGCGAACCGTTCGGTGCCACTTGCGGTGTGCGCGGCGACGTCTTCGCCATCGACGACCAGTTGAAGGTTGCGTCGAGCCGCGACGCCCTGGCGGGGACCGTTGAGATCGAGCACCGTCACGCTGTCCATGCCGGCGTCAGTGACCAGCCGCTCCTCACCGCTGACGTATCCGTCGTCGAGGACGACGACTAATTGTTTGGTTCCCTCGGTCGGCGGTGCGGTGCGGCTGAAGCGGCCACGCTCGGCGAAATCGGAGGCGAGCAGCGTTTCCAGTTGCGCCAGGGCAGGGACCAGCAGCCGGACCGATCCCATGCCATCGCGGGAATTGGGGTGCTGGGCGTGCGGCAGCCACTTGAGCCAGCCCCAGTGCTCGCCGTCGGGGTCAGCGGTCACCATGGCGACTTGCACGTGATCCGGTCCGTGGAACGTGCACAGCTCGAGCAGCATTGAGCGCACCAATTGGCGGACCATGTTGCGCTGGCCCTCGAAGGTGATGGCCGGGAAGGCCCTCAGCGACACCGCAGTCGGCAATGCGTGCACCACCGCGTGGGTCTTGACGAATCGGCGCAGCGCCACGGTGGCGACCGGTTCGAGATCTTCGGGCGGACCGGTCTCGGGCGCCAGCATGCGGGTAGCCAGTCGATGGGTGCCGATGCCCAGCCGGACATGGCAGTAGTCGGCATCGGCCGGCCGACGTTCCCACATCCGCCTGGTGCCAACCACATCGGCCAATGCGCGTGGGTCGGGATGGCTCCACTCCAGCGCGAGGCGCTGGGACTCGCCGGTGTTGTCGACCTGTTCCCGCAGGTTGGCCAGATAGCTGAAGTAGTCCTTACGTTCCTCGTTGAGTTCGGCGGCCGCCTTTCCGGTGCGGCCGCCGCCGCCCAGAAACATGCCGGCCACCGACATGACCATCATCATCGGGAAAATCAGGAACATCGGGTTGCGCGACAGGTCGCGACCCCCGACGGTGACCATCAGCGCGATCATGCCGACCACGGCGACCACCATCATCAGCGGCATCAGGCGCAACACCAGGTTGCCGGGCAGGACCCGCGGGACCTCGGGTGGTGCCTCCATGTTCAATTCCCCGCCGGGCATCGGCGGCGGCACCACCCGCGCTCGGCGAACAAAACCCTGAGTGCTCACAAACCCCCCGACAGTTCCCCAACCCGGCACCGGGACGGCGGCCGGTCTTGGTAGGTATTGTCAGCGTCAACCCGCCCCAATTCCCAGGAGGCCGACGGGGTTTGACTCTACCGCCATTGCTGTCTGACCTCGATCCGGATAGCCAGTCCGAACCCGAGCTGAGCCGGCTGACGTTGCTGGTAGCGAGTATCAGTCTCGACGTCGGGCTGCCCGCCCATGTCCCCATCGCCGCCTTCATCGACGACGTGATCGACATCGCCAACGAGCAGCTCGCTGCCCGCGCGCCGGCCGTCGAGGTGCGGTTCGACACCGCGGACGGCTGGACGCTGGCGCCGCTGGGTCGCGAACCGATCGATCCGCAGCGCTCGCTCGACCAGGCGGGGGTCTATGACGGCGACCTTTTGATGCTCGCTGAGACGAAGCGACCGGTGGCCACGCTGCTGTTCGATGACGTCGACGAAACGGCCACCAAAAATTCACCGGCGCTACATCTTTGGACGACCGGCGATATGGAGGCGCGCCACTGGTTTGGCGTCGCCCTAACGGCCGCCCTGACGCTGGCCGCTCTGGTATCGGGCTGGACCGATCAGCGGTGGGTGCCGGTCGCGGCGTTGGGTCTGGGAGCGGCGGCCATGATGTTCGCTTGCGTGCTCGGCGTGCGCGCGGCTACGTCGCAGCTGTCCGGGTGGGTCGCCGCGGTGGCGTTGCCGCTGCTGTTCGCTGGGGCGTTGTACGTGGTGCCGGGCGGGTTTGGCGCCACTTCCCTGCCGATGGCTTGCGCGCTCAGCGCGCTGGGGTCTGTTGTGGTGTTGCTGGTTTCCGCGACAGGACGCGTGCTGCACACCGCGGTGATCACCGCGGCCGCATTGGCGGGCACCGCTGCGTGCGCCTGGCTACTGTGGCAGCCGCCGGTGCACACGGTGGGCGCGGTGCTGACCACGGTGTCGGTCGTCGTCGTCTACTTGGCGCCGCGGACAGCGATCCTGGTTTCGCGGCTACCGATTCCGCGGGTGCCTACCGCCGGCGAGCCGCTCGACGACATCGAAACCCAGGGAGCGCCCACCGTGGAGGGTGTGGACGCGGTCGGCAAGCAGGTGATTCCCACCGAGGCCGACATGCTCGCCCGAGTCGGCCGGGCCAGCCAGTACCTCACGGGGATCCTGATCGCGGCCGCGCTGACGGCGGTCGTCGGCTGCTATCTGACCCTCGATGCGGGTAGCGAAACCTTCAGGCAGGAAACCATTTTCGCGATCCTGGTGGCCGCGGTGTTATGCCTGCGTGGGCGCGGGCACCACAACGCGGTGCAGTCGGCAACGCTCATCGGCGCTGGGCTAATGATCGCCATCGCAGTCATCGTCAAATCCGCGGTCGACCTGCCCGGCCAACAGTCGGTCGCCACTGTCGCGCTGATCGCGCTGATGACCCTGGCCGGATTTTGCGGACTGGTCGCCCCGCGGTTGGAGTTCTCCCCCGTATTGCGTCGCCAGGTCGAGATCCTGGAATACCTGGCCGTGGGGTCGCTGTTTCCACTGCTGTTCTGGATTATTCGGTTGTACGCGTTCTTTCGGGAGCTGCGGGTCTGACTGGCCGCAAAGTCAGGTGACAGGCCCGCTGCCCCAAAGCGCACACGGTCGCCGGTGGCTGTCAGCGGCTCGGCGGCTGGACCTTCACGCTGTGAGGGTCAGCCGCCACGCCGTCATGTGCGATCAAGGCCGCCTCCTGCGACAGCTCAGGACCCGACGGCAGCAGCGACAGGGCCGGCCAGGGTGCGAGTTGAGGCGCATCGGCCGGTCGATCGGGCGCCTTCACACCGGTCACGCCGAGCGCCTCTGCGGACTGAGCGTCTTTGATGTGATACCGCACTCCGGTGTCGGAGATGTAGTAGAGCTGGCCAACCCGGTGGCTGTCGGGCTCACCGCCCGTCGCCTGCACATACTCCCCGCTGCCCGGCGGCAAATAGACGTCGCCGGCATGGGCGCCGTCGTTACCAGCGCCGGCCAACGTTACGCTCTGAGCGCCGTCGGGCATAGGCAACCGGTGCCCGACGAATAACCTAATCGCCGCCAGCGCAGCGGTATTGGGTCGTTGCCAGGCCATGCAGACCACCCGATCCGGGTCAACCGGCAGGATCTGCGGCGAAACCGAGGGGTAACGGTCGACCGGCAGCCGATGCACGACCGGTGCCGCCGCCACCACAGCGGGGGCGATCACCCGTGCGTCGCGCGTGGATACCTCGGCGGTGTCGGGTTCGCCGTAGCGAATGATGTCGGCGGTGGCGGCCGAGACGGGCTGCACTCCTTCACGCAGCACGACATAGCGTTGTTCGCCGCGGGAGTCGACGGTCTTGACAATGGAGCCGACCGGATATCCCGGCCCCAGCGCCGCGCTGGCCTCGCCGATCCCGTCGATGGCGACCGGGGCGATCGGTTCGACCATCGGGAACGCGTTGAGTAACCCGCGCGAGATCGGACGTGTCGGCGCGCCCTGCAGGTGAAGTCCATTGAGCACAGCAGGGTTTGACAGGTCGATCGGCGCGCGGACGCCGTCGTACATGAGGTAGCTGGTGCCGCCGACGGCAGTCAGGATCGCCTGCGCGGGGTCAGCCGCGCGGACGTTGCCGCCGAGTACCGGGGAAACGGCCAACACCGTGGTGTCCACGGTGGCCGCGCCGGTCGGTTCAGTCACCGCGGGAGACTGCACGGTGTCGCAGACGGTCCACGATGAGGTGGTCATGTCGGCGCCGCCACGGATGCTGGTCGGCGCGCCGACGATGCCGACCATCGAGCCGCGGGGTAACACGTTGAGGAACTTGTCGTCGACTTCTTTCGGCTTGTCGTTCTTCCCCACGATCAGCCGCGCCGAGGCGAGATTGAGCACCGGGTGCAGCCGGCCGCCGATGCGGACGAACAGCGCACCGCTCGACTTGCTGAGCAAGATCGTTGCGTCGCCGAAGTTCGGCGCCGGTTTGAAGAAGGCGAGCACCGCGCACGCGCCGGTGACGAGTACCGCCGTGAACAGACCGACCAGAAGGGCCCGTATCTGGCCGCGCATCGGGTCGTGGATCATTCGCGAGTCGCCGCGGATCAGCGCGTGTTCAAGGCGCCGGATCAAAAATCGGTATCCGTTGACCTGCGCGCGCGTGGTAACTTGCGCTGGCATCGCCCCTCCCCCGTCACCGTCTGGCAGGCTGCCTTGCGACGGTACGGTATAGCACGATCAGGTTAATCATGGTGCGGCCGTTGCTTCTTCGCAGCGAACAGGAGGTCAACAGTGTCCTCTGGGAGGCAGCGCGCGTCGCAGACGATCACGGGAGCGTCGCCAGACTACGGCCCGCGCACCAGCGGGAGTGACGTGAGGGTGCAGCGCTGGTTACCGCTGAGTGAATTGCTCACGGCGGAGGTTTCGGTTGCCGCCGGCATGCTGACCGCGGCATGGCTGGACGTGTCGGGGTGGTGGGGCGCGGCCGCAGGTCTAGCGCTGGGCTGCGCAATCGTGGCGCCGGTGCGCGGCGACACGCTGCCCGCCCGGATCGCCCATCACGCCGGATACGTCGCCGACCGTGGCCTTCGCGCGCGCAAACCCGTCGTCGCCGATCCGTTCGACGTCCAGACCGGCGAAGACGAGCAGATCGGATTCCGCTGGGACGGTGCCACATTACTGTCGGTGCTGAAGATTGAGGACAACCCGCGGGAGATGACCGTCCTGGAACCGGGTATGACGGTGTCGGGCGAGATGGTGCCAGTGGGCTTGCTGGCCGACTGCCTGCGCCAGTCAGACATCACCGTGGCCGCTATCGACATCATCAGCCAGGGGGCCCGCTCGTACGGCCACACCCGCGTGGCCGCGATCTACGACGCGACATTGGGCCCCTTGCCCGCCATCGCGCAGCGCAGCGTCTTCGTCGTGGTGCGTCTCGATCCGTCGCGGTGCGCCGACGCAGTGCGCCGCCGCGGCGGCGGCCGGGAAGGCATTCTGCGCACCGCCACCACCGCCACCCGCCGGGTGGCGCGTCGGCTGGTCGAGGCAGGTCTGCGACCGCACATCCTCAACGCCAGCGGGATCGCACGCGCCACCAATCAGCTCGGCGACGGGGTCAACCTGACCACGGTCGAGGAAACGCGAGACATGTGCCGCGATGGGCATTTCCGGCTGACCAGCTTCGCCGTCGCGCCTGATTCGCTGAACACCGCGGGCCTGGCAATGCCGTGGACGGTTTCCAGTTACTCGACGACGGTTTGCCTGTCATTGCGCGCAGGAACCGCGCGGGAGCAGGTGATGATTCGCGGCTTGGTCCGTTTCGACGGTGATGCCGCGCAACCACTTGTCCGCCACGCCGGTCTGATCCACTTGCGGGGGTTACAGTTCTCCGCCCTCACCGCCAGCCTCCCGGTTTCGCAACCGGCCCGCTCGACGGGGCATTGGGTCGACGCCGCGAACTGCGACGCGGCTGGGCTGGCGGTGCCGGCATCGGGGTGCGGTCAGGTCATCGGCGCCGACGAGCAGGGCCGCGCGGTGGCGGTGCCGCTGTTCGGGCCGCAGATCAGTCGCGTCGAGATTCGCGGCACGCTTCACCTCGCGCAGCAGGTGGTACTGCGGTCGCTGGCATTGGGCGCGCGAGTGCTGGTGCACAGCGGGAGGCCTGGCCGGTGGCGGCACATGGTGGACGAGGTCGACTGCCCCGATCTGTTGTGGGTCACGGACTTCGACCGCGGCACAATGCAAGCCGGGGCCAACCGCGACTACACCGTCGAGATGTTCGACGGGGTGGCTGAGCGGACGGTACGGGCGGGGGTGACCAGCATGACGGTCGCCCCGCCGACGACGTCGCTCACGTCCTCGACCGCTGATGTCACCCTTGACTTGATCTCCGTGGAGGATGCCGTCGTCGAGGTGCACACCCGCGCAGGTTCGGCGCTGGTGACCATGGTGGCCACCGATGAGGAGATGCGCTACCTCGACACCGCCGACAGCGACAGCGACTGAGCCCGCATCCTGGCCACCTGGCTGCACCGGGGCTGGTGCGCTAGCGTGGACCCGCAGTCAACGGCAACGAATTCCCAAAGCGCGGGAGTGACCGTGGTCTATTCGCGTGGTACTACTCAGGATCGCACGTCCTATCGGCCCGCCACCCGGCCAAGCGCTGGAAGCATCGGCCAATCCGGCACTGAAACCCGGTCGCAGCGCCGACTTTTCCTGGTTGTGGCGGTCCTTGGGCTGGCCGCCTACCTCCTCGGCTTCAGCCCCGTGGTCCACGGCGGCGGAGCCGACGGATGGAGTGTGCGGTTCGCATCGTTGGCGGCACTGGGCGCCGGATTCGCGCTGTTGCCGCGGCAGGAGCCGCACGAACTTGCGGTCGCAGCATTGGCCGCAATGGGGTTCCTCGATGCGCTCTCGTCGAGTGTTCTGGGGACGGACCGCGGATGGCCACTTATCGTCATGGCGGTGCTCAACAGCGCGCAGGCCACCGCCGCGGTGGCCGCGTTGTTACGCCGGCGCGCCGGCACAGCCGCCGGTTACGCCGGCTATGAAGCGTACGTCGACTACTACAACCAGCTCGCGCGGTACTACAGCGCGCAGGTGCCGTCGGCGCCCATGCCGTCACCGCAGTCTGCCCAATCGAGCGCCGACGCCCAGCGTTCGGCCGAGCACCCTGCTTCGGCCCCTGGCCAACCTTTGGCGGACGAACGATTGGCCGCACCGGATCCGGTAGGGGCGATGTCACAGCAGAGCAGCTCTGCCAATCCCGCCGGCGCCGGGCGCACGATGCACGGTGGATCCGCGTGGTCACCAGCCGAATACGGTCAACCCGTACCGTCGGATTCCCCAGTACCGCACGGCCCGTTCGCAATACATACCGGCCTGCCCAGCGCCGCGTCGTCTTGCGCGCCCGCCGGCGCGGCCGAGGAGGACACCCAGCGAACTTGGCCACCGTCCGCTGCACCGTAAGCAGCTACGGCCGGCGGATCGGCTCAGACAAAACCGGAGTGCCTTAATCGCGACCTTTCATTCGCGCCGTCCGACCTCGCCCGGTTCCCGCCACGCGCCCCGTTTCACTGTGTGATGCTGCCGCAGCCCGGCACAGCCAGATGATCAGGATGCGGATATATCTGCCGTTTTGTTCCGCATATACAGGAATATCACAGGGTATACACCGTATTCGAGTAACGATATCGGCCTACGATCTGCCTGCAGACCGGCCCGCCGGCAGCCCCGGGGACCGCGTGCATCGAGCGGCTTCGGGCATGACGGTGGGCCCCGGCCGAAAGGACCCAGCGCTGACTTCTCTCCCTGACAACCCTGGCCGGCGACCGCGGCGCGGATCGACGAACCGGCGATGACGGCACCGATCTGGATCGCCTTCCCGCCGGAGGTCCATTCGACGCTGTTGTTCAGCGGACCGGGACCCGGGCCGCTGCTGGCTGCGGCCGGCGCCTGGAACTCGTTGAGCGCCGAGTATGCCGCGGTCGCCGGTGACCTCGACGCGCTGCTCGGTGCGGTCCCGGCCGCCGCGTGGGACGGGCCAAGCGGCGCGCGATACGTGGCCGCCCACGTGCCGTACCTCGGCTGGCTGCTGCAGTCCAGCGCCGACAGCGCCGGGATGGCCGCCCAACACGAGGCGGCCGCGGCGGCATACACGGCGGCGTTGGCCGCGATGCCAACACCGGGTGAGCTGGCCGCCAACCACGCCATGCACGCCGTGCTGGTGGCGACGAACTTCTTCGGCGTCAACACGATTCCGATCGCGCTGAACGAGGCCGACTACTCGCGAATGTGGGTTCAGGCCGCCACGACCATGAGCACCTACCAGGCGGTGTCCACGGCGGCGGTTGCCGCGGCCCCGCGCGCCACGGCGGCACCGCAAATTGTGCACACGAATATGAACACCGTAAGCATGAGTTCCGGTTCCGGAATGAGCGGTGGCTCGGGGATGAGCGGCGGCAACCCCTACATCACGGGAACCTCACTCCCCCAAAATCTCCAGGAGTGGCTCGAAGCGCTGTTTCCCTTCAATCCCTTTTCGCCGCAGGGCTGGTCGATGCACCCGAGCCTGTCGATGTTCCTCTCGCGCGTGGAGACCTTGATTCCCATGTATGCGCACAACCCGGAGCAGCTGCTCGAGACCATCGTGATGCTCGCTCTGCAGTTCGTGATTCACCGAACGCTCGTGCTGATCAACCTTCTGCTGTTCAACCCGGCGGGATTGCTGAGTTTCTTCCTGAGCAACCCGGTCTATACCCTTGGGCTGGTGGCCCCGGTCGTGGTGCTTCCCGCCGGAGCGTCGGCCGGCTTGGCGGGGCTGGCGGGCCTCGCTGCGACGACGCCCGTCCCCGCGTCGGCTCCGATCCCCTTGCCGGCCAATATGTTTCCTTTCACCCAGGCGCCTCCGCCTCCTGCGGTAGCCACCGCACCGGCGGTCGGTCCCGCCCCGTTGCACACATCCGCCCCGATGCCGACACCCACACCGGCCGCTGCGGCTGCGTCGGCCGCCCCACCCGGGCCGCCCCCCTCGGTCGTGGGGCCGGAAAGTGCCATGAGCACAGAGCATTTCGTATCGCCGTACCTGGTGGGTGCGCTTGGCACCGGGTCCGACGCCGCCGTTGCGGGCAGGGCGCGAAACGCGGCCGTGGCCGCCGTCGGGACTGAGACGACCGCGCCGGCCAAGACCGTACAGCCGCAGCAGCTGCGGCGGCGTCGACGAGCCGCACCTGGCCGCACACACCGCGGTTACCGTTACGAATTCCTCGACCCCGAACCAGAATTGACTGACGCGAGCAAAGCGCCCCTGGCTTCAGTGACCGTCTCGCACGACGGGGCGGGTCAGCTGGGCGCCGCCGGATTGACCAGGCTGGCCGTCGACAGATTCGGCGGCGGAGTGACCGCCCCCATGCTGCCCGGCAACTGGAAAGCCGGGTCCGACTGAGGCAAAACCTCCGCGGATTCAACTGCTACCGATCAGTTTCCGGGCGCCGACCAGTGCACCACCTTCATCGCGGTCATCTCGTCGAGAAGTTCGGGCCCGAAGCCGAAGCCCGTACCGCTGGCCCGCCGGGGTTCGGCCGCGCCACCGGGCGCTCCGCCGAATACGGCGTTGACCTTCACCGTGCCCACCGGAAGGCTGCGCCAGGCTTCTTGGGCATGCGCCATGTTGCCCGTCAGCACGGTGGCGGCCAGGCCGTAGCGGTCGTCGGCGGCTTCCGTCAGCGCGGCGGCGAAGTCCGGCACCACCCGCACCGGCGCCACCGGGCCGAACGTCTCCTCGCGCATGATCAGCATGTCGGGCGTGCAGTCGGTCAACACCGTGGGCGGATAAAAGGAGCCCGGGCCGGGTCGCGGCTCGCCGCCGACCAGAACATGGGCCCCGGCGCGCGTCGCGTCTTCGACGTGCGCGTGCACGTGCTCGCGGTGACGGGTATCGACCAGGGGCCCGATGCGGTCGGCCCACGAAATCGCCTCGTCGATCAACGCATTGAGGAACGCGTCCGCGATCGACTGCACGACAAACACCCGCTCCACCGAGACGCCGATCTGTCCGGCGTTGGCGAAGGCGCCCAGCGCGGTTTGCCCAGCCGCCCAGGCCGCGTCCACGTCGGCGTCGACGATCAAGGCGTCGTTGCCGCCATTCTCGAGGAGCGCTTTGGCGCCGCGTTCGGCGCAGGCCCGCGCGATCTGTCGGCCGGTCGCGCTGCTGCCCACGTGCGCGACGACATCGACCAACTCCGCGGCAGCCAGGTGTTCCCCGACCGTCTGGTCGCCGTCCACGATCTCGAGCACACCCTCGGGGAGCCGGGCGGCCAACAGTTCGGCGAAGCGCCGGCCAGTCTGCGGGGAACGTTCGCTGGGCTTGTGCACCACGGTATTGCCGGCCACGAGCGCCGCGCCGAGCAGGCCGGCCGCCACCGCGACTGGATCGTTCCACGGGGTGATCACCGCGACCACGCCGCGCGGCTGCGGAACCATCAGATCGGTTGCGGACCATCCGCCCTGCAGTGCGTGCCCACGATGCACCGGCCCGAGTTGGGCATACTGCAACAGCGCGCCGACGCCGGCGTCCACGCCGCCGCGCGCGTCGCCACGAAACTTGCCCGTTTCCCGCTCATTGAGTTCGGCGAGCTCCTCAGCCGCGGCGCTAACGTCGGCCGCCGCGGCGGCGATCGCGGCGGCCCGTTCGGCCGGCGGGGTGCGGGCCCACGCACCGGCGGCGGCCGCGGCGCGCCTGACCGCTTCGTCACAGTCGGCCGGCTCGGTGATCGGCACCTGCGTGACGGTATCGCCGGTGCGCGGATCCAGGACGCTGATGATCTTGGTAAGGGTCGAAGCCACGCCTGCGGATACCCTGTCCCCTGGCCGACCAATCAGCCGCCGGCAAAGCGTCGCAGCTCAGCGGGGCGAAGATGCCCCGAGACACAATCCTGACCCTGTATGGTCAGCGTGTCCGCCGACGAAACGGATCGAGGGCATCGATGGCAAACAGGTTCCCCGACAACGCCTTTGTCGCGCGGCAGGCGGTTGATCCAGGTCTTCGGAGGGTTGCCCGGTTCCTGCCGCACGGCTATGCCCTGCACCGGGGGCTCAAGGTTCAGCGGGCGATCATGAACGTCTTCGGTACCACGGGGCGGCTGCGCGACGTGCCGGAGGCGACGGTCAACGAGAACGTGACGGTTCGCCTGCATCGTCCCGGCCATGCCCGCGACCGGGCGCCTGCCCTGTTGTGGGTCCATGGCGGCGGCACCGTCATGGGCCATGCCGCCCAGGACGACAAATACCTTCGCAAGCTGGCCCACCGCACGGGGGTGGCGGTCACTGCCGTCGAACACCGCCTCGCCCCCGAGCACCCGTATCCGGCCCCGCTCGAAGACTGCTACGCGGCGCTGCTGTGGCTCGCGCGCCAGCCCTGGGTCGACCCGAACCGGATCGCCGTGGGTGGCGCCAGTGCCGGTGGGCATTTCGCGGCGGCACTGGCGCAGCGGGCTCACGACCGCGGCGACGTCAAGCTCGCGTTCCAAATGCTGGTGTATCCCATGCTCGATGATCGGACCGGCGCGGGCCAGCGCGGCCAGAAGCGCATCATGTGGACCGGGACCGACAACCAGCTGGCCTGGCGCTGGTACCTCAACGGCACCGACCCCCAAGAAGCCGTTCCGGCACGGCGCGAAGATCTGTCCGGCCTGCCGCCGGCGTGGATCGGGGTCGGCACACTGGACCTGTTCTATGAGGAGTGCCTGGAGTACGCGCGGCGCCTGCGCCAGGCGGGTGTTGCGGTGCACGAAGAGATCGCCCCGGGCGCCTTCCACGCGTTCGACCAGATCGTGGACAAGGCGCCGGTGTCGGTGAAGTTCTTCGCCAGCCAGTGCGAGCACCTTCGGGGCGCCCTGGCCGAATCGGCGGCCTGACACCCGGCGCCGCAGTGGCTGAATCGGCCTGTCCCCGAACGGATCTTGCGTCGGCATGCCGCGGGCGGCGGGGCCTCTCCAAGCGGCGAGATGACCGAGGCCGCGCATTTTGACTGCAAAGTGTGCAGAATGTGCAACTATGGAGGCCGTGGTCGTCAACCAGATGGGTCTGCGTGAGCGCCGTCGCCGCCAAACCAGCGCTGACATCCGCGACGCCGCGGTGCGCCTGACGCTGGAACGCGGATACGACAAGGTCACGATCGACGAGATCTGCGCCGCAGCCGGCATATCGACGCGCACGTTCTTCAACTACTTCCCCAACAAAGAGTCCGCACTCGCCTACGGCCCCTCGGACATCCCCCCCGAGCTGGTGGCGGATTTCGTCGCCGCAGGTCCGGCCCCCTATTCGGTGGTGCTGGCGGAACTGATCACGCTGGCCGCGCACCACCTTCGCGACGTGCCTCCGCGGCGCGAACATGCGGCCCACATGCTGGAACTCGCCAAGACCTCGCCGGCGGTCTTGGCCGCGTTTCTCGCCGATCTGGAGCGGTTCCAGACTCACTTGACCGACGTGGTCGCCCGCCGCCAGGGCATGCGGCCGGACGACGAGATCGTCGCGTTGATCGCCGCGCTGGCCCTGACCGCGGTGCGTTCGGGTATCGAGCGCTGGTCGAAGGGCGAGGCGGGTGACGACGACACGCCGATGCCGCACGTCGAGCGGGCCGCCGCGCTGGTCAACAGCATCTTCACCGAGTGATTTGAAACACTGAAAGCAATTGTTGCATGGTGTGCAACATATGCACAGTATGTACTATGCTCTCTCTGCGGTACTCGAGAACGCCTTCGCATCACATGGCACGTGTCGGCACTGGGGGCGACGGCCGGTGTTCTCGGGATGCCGTCGCCCTGAGACCGTCGAACTTTCGTAGACCCTGGTCGCCGTCGAAACCGTTGCGGTGCACCGTCAGTCGTCGCGCACAACTAGCCACATCATGATCGGATGATGAGGAGGAATCCCTCAGGTGCAGAAATCCAAGGGTTTGCGCAATGCATGGCTGCCCCTGCTGATCGTCGCGGTCCTGGTGGTCGGCGGCTTTGCCGTGGCCCGGGTCAAGTCTTTCTTCGGTGCCCACGACACCGGCATCATGACCAGCCCGCGACTGGATGATTCCAAGCCGTTCAAGCCCAAAGTGGTCAAGTACGAGGTCTTCGGCTCGGCCCGCACCGCCAACGTGAACTACTTGGACCTGTCCGCCGACCCCAAGCGGGTCGACGGCGCGCCATTGCCCTGGACGCTGGTGCTCAGCACGACCGCCCCCTCCGTCTTCCCCAACCTCTCGGCGCAAAGCGACGGTGATTCCCTCGGTTGTCGCATCACCATCGACGACGAAGTCAAGGCCGAGAACATGACCAACCGCGTGCACGCCCTGACCTTCTGCATGGTGAAATCCGCATGAGCACACACCTTGACGACGCCCGCACCGACACCATCCCCGTCGCCCAAGAACCGGTGCGGGAAAAGATTCCGCGAATCATTCGAACCTTCGCGGTGCCCATCATCATCGGCTGGATCGCGCTGATCGCGGTGCTCAACGTCGTCGTCCCGCAGTTGGACGAGGTCGGGAAGATGCGCTCGGTGGAGATGACTCCCGACGATGCGCAATCGGTCGTCGCGACCAAGCGAATGGGCGCGATCTTCAACGAGTACAAGTCCAACAGCTCGGTCATGATCGTGCTCGAGGGCCAAAACCCGCTCGGCGCCGACGCACATGCCTACTACGACCAAATGGTCAAGAAGCTCGACGCCGACACCAAACACGTTGAGCACGTTCAGGATATGTGGAGCGATCCACTGACCGGCGCGGGCGCACAGAGCAACGACGGCAAGGCCGCCTACGTCCAGGTGTATCTGGCGGGTAACCAGGGCGAAGCCCTGGCGAACGAATCGGTCGAGTCGGTCCAAAACATCGTCAAAAGCCTGACCCCACCCAAAGGGGTGAAGGCCTACGTCACCGGACCCGCGGCCCTGTCGGCCGACCAGCACACGGCCGGCGACCGCAGCCTGCAGCTCATCACCGCGGCCACGTTCACGGTCATCATCGGGATGCTGCTGTTGGTCTATCGGTCCGTCGTCACCGTCTTACTCACGCTGGTGATGGTGGTCCTCGAGCTCTCGGCCGCGCGCGGAATGGTCGCTTTCCTGGGTTACTACAAGATCATTGGCCTCTCGACGTTCGCCACCAACCTCTTGGTCACGTTGGCGATCGCGGCCGCCACCGACTACGCGATCTTCTTGATCGGCCGATATCAGGAGGCCCGTGCCGTCGGCGAGTCACGCGAAGACGCGTACTACACCATGTACAAGGGCACCGCGCACGTGGTGCTCGGGTCGGGCCTGACGATCGCCGGTGCGACCTTCTGCCTGCACTTCACGAACCTGCCCTATTTCCAGACGCTGGGTATCCCGCTGGCCATCGGCATGGTGGTGGTCGTGGCGGCGGCGTTGACGCTCGGTCCCGCGGTCATTTCGGTGGCGACGCGCTTCCGTCGGACGCTCGAGCCCCGACGCAGCCAGCGCATTCGCGGGTGGCGCAAGATCGGCGCGCTCGTGGTCCGGTGGCCCGGCCCGATCCTGGTGCTGACCATCGGGATCGCGCTCATCGGGTTGCTGACCCTGCCCGGTTACCGCACCAACTACAATGACCGCAACTACCTGCCCGCCGATCTCCCCGCCAACGAGGGCTACGCGGCCGCTGACCGGCACTTCTCGCAGGCGCGGATGAATCCCGAAGTGCTGATGATCGAAAGCGACCACGATCTGCGCAACTCCGCGGACTTCCTGGTGATCGACAAGATCGCCAAGACGGTGTTCCGCGTGCCGGGAATCGGTCGCGTGCAGGCCATCACCCGACCGCAGGGCACGCCGATCGAGCACACCTCGATCCCGTTCCAGATCAGCATGCAGGGCGTCACCCAGCAGATGAACCAGAAGTACCAGGAAGACCAGATGGCCGACATGCTGCACCAGGCCGACATGATGCAGACGACCATCGACAGCATGGAGAAGATGTCGAGCATCACCGCGCAGATGGCCAACGACATGCATCAGATGGTCAAGAAGATGCACGACATGACCATCGACATCAACGAATTGCGCCAGCACATGGCCGATTTCGAGGACTTCTTCCGGCCCATCCGCAGCTACCTGTACTGGGAACGGCACTGCTACGACATCCCGGTGTGCTGGTCATTGCGTTCGGTGTTCGACGGCCTGGACGGCATCGACATCATGACCGACGACATCGAGAGCCTGCTGCCGATCATGGATCACCTCGACACGCTGATGCCCCAGATGGTGGCGTTGATGCCGTCGATGATCGAGAACATGAAGGCCATGAAGACGACGATGCTGACCATGTATGCGACCCAGAAGGGCCTGCAGGATCAGCAGAACGAGGCGCAGAAGAACTCCAATGCCATGGGCAAGGCGTTCGACGCGTCCAAGAACGACGACTCGTTCTACCTGCCGCCGGAGACCTTCAACAACGCCGAGTTCAAGAAGGGGATGAAGAACTTCATCTCCCCCGACGGCCATGCCGTGCGCTTTATCATCAGCCATGACGGCGATCCGATGTCGCAGGAAGGCATTTCGCACATTTCCGCCATCAAGAAGGCCGCCTACGAAGCGCTCAAGGGCACGCCCCTGGAGGGCTCGAAGATCTATCTGGCGGGGACCGCGTCGATCTACAAGGACCTCAGCGACGGCAACACGTATGACTTGCTGATCGCCGGGATCTCTTCGCTGTGCCTGATTTTTATCATCATGCTGCTCATCACGCGCGGCGTGGTGGCGTCGGCGGTCATCGTCGGCACCGTGTTGCTTTCGCTGGGCGCGTCGTTCGGCCTGTCGGTGTTGATCTGGCAGCACCTCATCGGCATCGAGCTGCACTGGATGGTGCTCGCGATGTCGGTGATCATCCTGCTTGCCGTCGGCGCGGACTACAACCTGCTGTTGGTGGCGCGGTTCAAGGAGGAGATCTACGCCGGCCTGAACACCGGGATCATCCGGTCGATGGGCGGGACCGGCTCGGTCGTCACTTCGGCCGGCCTGGTGTTCGCCTTCACGATGATGACGATGGCGGTCAGTGAGCTGACGGTCATCGGCCAGGTCGGCACCACCATCGGGCTGGGTCTGCTGTTCGACACGCTGATCGTCCGGTCGCTGATGACGCCGTCGATCGCGGCGCTGCTGGGCAAGTGGTTCTGGTGGCCGCAGCGGGTGCGGCAGCGCCCGGTGCCGTCGCCGTGGCCCAAGCCCAGCGCCGAGCAGGCGCCGCAGGAGACCGAATCCCTCAGTCCCGCTAGGTAACCCAGTCCGGCTGCCCGGCGGTGTCGACCGCCGAGAAGTCCTTGTGGCCCAGGCCGGCGGTGGTGCCGCCGTCGACGACGAACTCCGAGCCGGTCGAATAGCTGGACTCGTCGCTGGCCAGGTAGACGACCAGGTTGGAGACCTCCTGGGGCTGGGCGATCCGCCCGAGCGCGGTCTGGAAGATGTCCTCGGGGACCCATTCGGTCATGGGGGTCTTGATGAGCCCGGGGTGGATCGAGTTCACTCGGATCCCGCTGGGCCCCAGTTCCAGTGCTGCCGACTTGGTCAGCCCGCGGACGGCGAACTTGGTGGCGGTGTAGCCGTGGCAGGCGATGGTGCCGGCGATGCCCTCGATCGAGGAGATGTTGATGATCGATCCGCGGCCGGCTTCCTTCATGGGTTTGACCACGGCGCGGATCCCGAGGAAGACGCCCGTCAGGTTGATGTCGAGGATCCGCTGCCACTCCGAGAGGGCGTAGTCCTCGAAGGTGCCGATGTTGATGATGCCGGCGTTGTTGACCAGGATGTCGATGCGGCCGAACTCGCTCAGGGCGGTGGCCACCGCCGCGTCCCAATCCTCGGGCTTGGTCACGTCGAGGTGCAGGTAGCGGGCCGCGTCACCGACCTCCGCCGCGACGGCCTTGCCCTCGTCGTCGAGGATGTCACCGAACACCACCTTGGCGCCCTCACCGACCAGCGCCCGTACGTGCGATGCCCCCATCCCCCGCGCACCCCCGCTGATGAGTGCGACCTTCCCGGCCAGCCGTTCTGCCACTGCGATTCTCCTGTCGTGTGAGTCTCAAGCACCATACGTACCCCAGGCGGTGTATGGCCAGAGTCAGCCCACGACGTCGAAGATCGCCGCGGTGGAGGTGACACCCTGTCCGCGTCCCCCTCGTCGTGCAGCAGCAATGGCACGGGTCCGCCACGGTGAGCGGTGCCCTCGACGCGAATGGGACCCACCTTGCCGCGTGACATGAACATGACATGCCATGTGGCTTGCGTGTTCCGGCGACGTCGGCCGCAGGATTCCCCATAAAAGGAAGAACGACTTGCGCAAGAAGAGGGTGCTAGTCGCGAATCAACGAGCGCGCACTGCCTTTGGCTCATCGACAATCCATATCCTTTATGAGGACGGGATAGGGGCTACACAATGCTGCGTTGCCGGGGCTCCGTCGTCCCGCGCGGCGGTCCAATTGCCGCCGGGCACAACGCAAACCAAGGCCACGTCGATACCCGAGGCCGCCAGGGTGGCTTCCAAGCAGTCGAAGCCCACACGCCACCTCCACTCACGTGCGTCGCCTGCCAGATGAAACGAGCCTGTCCGCCGTCTCACTCGCGGCCTCGAGCACCTCTGCCTGCGTGGCCGGGTCGGCCATCGCGCGCGAGATCGACACCGCCCCCACCATCAGCGCGACGACACTCCACGCCCGCCGCTCCCGATCAGCGCCGTCGAGCACCTCGGCCACCCGCCCCGCCAACGCGGCGATCTTGTGTTCGTACGCCTCCCGAGTAGACACTCCCGCGCGCGCCACGTCGGCACTAAGGGTCGGCATCACACATCCATCACCCGGGTTTTCCACGTGGTAGGCGCTGAGGTACTCCGCCAGAAAGCTCTTCAGCTTCGACCGGCGCTCGGTCTTACTACCCGACTCCGTGTCGGAAACGAACGGCTCGCCAACGGCGGCGTCGATGATTGCCTCGAGCATCGCTTCCTTATTGGCGAAGTTCGAGTAAAAGGCTCCGGAGGTGACGTCCGCCGCGGCGGCGAGCCCGTCCACGCCGATCCCATTGAAGCCGGCGACCTTCATCGACTGCGTTCCGGCGCGCAGCAGCGCGGCGCGCGCCTTGGCCTTCTGGTCAGCCGGATATCTCATGGCAACGACTTTTGTAGCATAACCATCGATATCTTACCCTCCCGAGGCGGGGTACACCACCGCGTCCCAATATCTATCTGCGCAAAGACACGGGGCTTGGCATCCATTCGAGAAACTGACGCGCAGTTCGATGATCCCGGTGAACCTCACTGTAGGTTCTCGAGTCCGATGTCATATCTCGGAATTCGCACCTGCGGTAATGCCGAGCGTCTAACTTGCCGAAATCCGCGCTTCGTCGCAACCACTTATCATTTCGTCCGGTGGACTTTGCGGGGCCGCGCCCTGACGTTGGCGCCGCCGCGCCCGAGATGCTCGCAGGTTTTCGGCGTTTCCACACGTCTTCGCGTTGCACCAAGTCCCGCTGTTGTTCTTCGAGCGGTCGTAAAACGTTATCCCGCAGAGGGATTTTCGGCATTGCTTGATCCGTTTCCACGTGCCGTCCCGCTGACTGAGGTCGATCTCGCTGAAGAGGGCAGATGCCAGCCAATGCCAGCCGCTCCCGGTCGGCTCCATCCGCAGTGCACCGGAGCTGGACAACGAGAACGCTCCATAAACGGAGCCGAAACATCGCACCTGTCTCCTATCCGGTGACCTTTTGTTGACCACGTTGGCGATCGCATCGCGCAAGTCTCGCAGTTGCGCCAGATCCGCTGCACTTAGTGACGGCGTTTGAACGTCGACCTCTCGCAGCGTCGCCCACTTGGATACCGCACCGGCACACCATTCTGCTGCCAGGTCGACGTCGGCCAACAGATCGGTGTCGTAGCCCTGGATGGGGGCGGTGTTGAGAAATTCCTGAACCAACACCAAGCCGCCGGGGGCGACCCCGAACCTGCCCTGGCGGGGCTCAAACCGCTGTGACGGCATCGTTGTCAGGCGCAGCGCCGCAAGGGGATTGAGACGGGACAAGCCAGCACCGAGCATCCACACCCCCTGCTCTTCGTCCACTGCACACGGCACGGGGGATGGTGTTGGAATGAAAACGTTCTCGACTTCTTTGCGAGCAGGGGATTCCGCGCCCTGGCCCTGATCACTTCCAGCATGCGATTTCTCCTTCGACTGGTGCCCGACTTCGAAGACCCCGCGATGTCGCTTGCGTCGGTACGAGATGGGAACCACCATGGTGTTCACCGCGCTTTGGGTGCGGTTCCCTTGCTTGAATCGTTGAACCGCATTCAGGGTGACGGTCGGGAGTGCTTAGCAACGGTTCTGGAAACTACCGGCACAGAACTCTTACATTCGATGTTCAGCTTTGATGAATTGTGCAGCAATCTCGCCGATAACGACGCATGGTGCCATGGTGTTGGCCGTGCTGATGCGCGGGATGATTGAGGCATCTGCGACGCGCAGGCGCTCGATGCCGTAGACCTTCAGGTGTCCGTCGACCACCGACATCGAGTCACGTCCCATCTTCGCGGTACCGCATTCGTGCCAGTAGGTGGTGACGGCGTCACGCAAATAGGTCTCCAACTCGGTGCCGGTCAGGTCGCCCGGCATGACCTCGCGCGCGACGAAAGGTCGAAGCTCTCGGGAGTTGCCGATCTCGCGCAAGGTTTCGATGCAGGCGATCGCGGTCTTGAAGTCTTCGGGGTCTGATAGCGCCCCAGCTTCGATCCCGATCGGATCGGTCGGGTCGGGGCCTGACAACCGGAGCCGACCGCGACTCTGGGGGTGCGTGGGCGAGCCGAACAACGTCCAACCACTCCGCGGCAGACCGTATTTCGCAGCGTTTTCGGCAGTGGCTTTCGGGAATGGGCCTGAGCATGCGAACAGGTCCGGACCTTGGACATCGGCAGCGCCGGAGTCCCAAAATAATGCCGACCCCACCTGAGTGCTGCCCTGGATGGTCTCGGGAAATTCCCACACACAGTCGAACCCAAAATGGTCTTGAAGGTTGCGCCCGACCCCGGGCAGGTGCTGACGAACGGACACGCCAACTCGATGCAATTCATCCTGGTCGCCGATGCCGGAGTGCATGAGCACTTTGGGCGTGTGGATGGCACCAAGCGACAGCACGACCTCGGCGCTGGCAGCCATCCGGTGAACCGCACCGTCATGGACGACCTCGACACCGGTGGCACGATTCCCGTCGAAGAGCACGCGGGTGACCAGAGCGTGCGGCACCACGGTCAGGTTCGGCTTCCGCTGATGTGGTGCGACGTAGGTGCCAAACACCGATAGACGTTTGTCGTCGCGACACCGCAGGTCGACGATGGCAGCGCCGCGGGTTTCCTCCATCAGGCGGCCGTTGGCGCTTTGATAAGTCGGAATCCCCAGTGCCCTAGCAGCTTCCAGCGTCGCTGCAGCGATCGGATGCGCATCGGGCGCCGGTTGTACGAACACCAGCCCGCCCCTGCCCCGATGATCTGGCTCACCGATGCCGTGCCAATCCTCGATCCGGCGGTACAAGTTAAGGACTTCTTCGTATCCCCAGGCCGGCTCGCCGGATTCAGAAGCGTAGTGGTCCCAGTCGCTGCGGTGCCCCCGGGCCCAAATCATGAGGTTGATACTGGAACCGCCACCGAGCACTTTGCCCATCGAAAAAGCGATCACGCGTCCATGAAGCCGGCGGTCAGGATCGGACAGGAAACCCCAATCACGTTCGCTACCAAGGTTCGATGGCCACTGACTTGCCTCGGTCACACTGGGAACATCATCGCTGCCGCCGGCCTCCAAGAGTAAGACCTTGATGTCGGGATTTTCGGCCAACCGACCGGCGATCACCGACCCCGAAGACCCAGCACCACACACGATGATGTCGTAATCGTACAGCTGCTCCAGCTTAGTATTCACAAAGCTCTCCTGATCATTGTTAGGTGTACTGAACGTACATCTATGCAACGCTCCGAAAGCGTCTGCGGTTCAACATGACTCAAGGCTGTCGCGGCCACTTCTTGTGACTGGCGAACGCGCCATATCACTACAAGCCCCGGCGCGGAACACGAACCATCCACGGCCGCAACGTTTCTACGGGTACCTTCAATGCCTGTCGGACCAAGCATGGACTTAAATCGCATGCCCGCCGAGCATCTGCTGGTGGTAACTGGCGGCTTCGGAATGCGTGATCGCCACTTCAGCGGCCACCACATCCTTGGTTGATGGGCGCCCGGACGCGGCCGCACCCTCGGCTCCGTGATCTGCTGGCCGGCCATGGCCATGGTCAGGCCATGACCAGTCAAGCGGCCGTATGCTCTAGGCCACTGCCGTTTTCAGTCCTAGCGTCAAACGCAGCCAGCGGCCCATTTCGGCGATAGCCCGGTCCACCTCGTCAACGCGGCCAGCTCCCATGATGAAGGAATGCTGGCCCTGCTCGACCCGTCGGACGACGACGTCGTTACCCGCCTCCTTTGCCTTTTGGGAGAAAGCGACGGCGTCCGAGGCGAGCAGTTCGTACTCGCCGTAGTACACCGCGATCGGAGGCAACCCGGACAGGTCGGCTCCCAGCAGGTGCACTCGGGGGTCGGTGAATTCCACGCCGGTTCCGTCGAGCCAGCACGATCGGAACAGCTCAAGCAATCCCGGCGTGAGCAGCTTGTCCCGGTCGACATTGGTTTTGATGGACTCCCCCGACAGCGTGACGTCAGTCCACGGCGAAATTGACAAAACAGCGCCGGGCAGTGCCTCGCCGCGATCTCGCAAACGCAAGGCAAGTTCGACTGCGAGATAGCCGCCGATCGAGTGGCCGACACTGGCTATCTTGTTGGGGCGGTAGCCCTGGTCGAGCAGCCAGCGGTAAGCGCTTTGCACGTCTTCGACCTGGGCTGGGTACTTATGTTCCGGGGAACGCCGGTAGTTCAGTACTAGCGAGCGCGCGCCCGCCGCTTTCGCGAGGTGCCCGGCTGCCTTCCGGTCGGAATGCATCGACATCAGCACGCTGCCACCCATGTGCGTGTGCAACAGCACTGATTCGGGGTCACCGTCCACGGGGATGCACCACAAGGCCTCGACCCCGCCGGCGTCCACCTCGGCATAGGTCACACCTTCGGGTTCCTTCGTTGCCAAATGGATGTTCTCGGTGACATCGCGAATCGTTTCAAGCTCAAAGTTGACATTCGAAGATCGCCTCCCGATCTCCGCCAAGAAATCGGCGAAATCGACCGCCTGCTTGCTCGCCATCCAACTGCCTTCCCTCGTAGATCGTTGAATAACGATCACTATATAACGATCGCTATCTGATGGCCAGCCCTAATCGGCCATACCCGCGAGGTATGGCCGATCGCCCGATTCGGTATTGGACTGCATCCAGCGCATTGTGGAAACGTCTTGGTTGCAGACTATTTCGAGGGGTGATGAGGGGTGCTGCGTGAGGACGTCGCCATTGATGCCGAGGGAGCCATTCTCCACGCGTGGTGGTACTTCGGGCCGCGAGACCGCCGAGCGCGGACGGCGAGCTCCTGCGTGGTCATGGCACACGGGTGGACGTCAACGAAGAAGATGCACCTGGACAAGTTCGCCGAAGTGTTCGCGGCGGCGGGACTGTGCGTGCTGGTCTTCGACCATCGGGGCTGGGGCGAGTCGGGGACAGCGCCCGGCAAGCCACGCCACGAAGTCGACCCGTGGGAGCAGATCCGCGATTACCAGCATGCAATCACCTACGCGCAGAACCGATCCGAGGTCGACCCTGATCGTATCGGCGTTTGGGGAACGAGCTTCTCGGCGGCGCACGCGTTCGTTGTCGCCGCGATCGACCGGCGAGTGCAAGCCGTTTGCGGGCAGGCGCCGTTCATCAGCGGCCGGGCTACCTACGCCAACCTTGTCAGGGTGAACAATCAGGTGGTCGGCCCGGAGTGGTTCACCGCGGACCGGCGCGCTCGCGCTCGCGGCGGTCCGCCGGAAATGGTGCCAGTCGTCGGGGCGGAGCCGACCACGCTGGTGGGCCTGCCCACTTCGGACGCCTACGCGTTCTTCACCGAGGCGCGCGCGACGCTGGATCCGCAATGGCCCAACGAGGTGTCGTTGCGCAGCCTTGACAACTTCTACGGGTACGAACCGGCGCGCTACCTGCCCGACATCACACCGACCCCACTGCTCATGATCGTCGGCCGCGAGGATGGCTTGACAGGCGGGAACCTGGCGGCGGCCGCGTACCAGACTGCAGCCGAACCAAAAAAGATCGTTTTCGTGCCGGGCGGCCACTTCGCGGCGTACACCGGCGACGGGTTCGCCCTGGCGGCGGGGGCCGCGCGGGACTGGTTCGCGACGCAGCTCGGCTAGCAGAAGTTCGCGTCATTCGGCCCAATGTCGGTCAGATGCGCGCTGACTCCGGAGCTCTTGTTACCCAGGATGGTGACGACCGCTGAGGTCATGTCCGCCGCGGCGGCCAGCCCATGAGCGATCCGGCAGACCAAAAGGCGAAGGCGCGCACCGCGTTACTCAATGCGGGCGCGCGCTCGATGAGGTCGCGGGCTTCAACGGGATCGGGGTGTACGCATAACCATCGCTGTCCTACGCTTGCGAGGTCGGATCGATCGTCTGTCCGGCACAGGCGAGCGCGGATGTGATGAAGTCGTCGCGCGCCGCGTCCGTGACCGAGGCGTCCCACGCCAGCACCACCCGGCTGGGAGCGAGGCCGTCGGCTGGTACCACCCGCAGGTCAGGCCGTCGGTAGGACATGGCCGTCGACCGGGGCAGCACCGCGAAACCGGTACCGGCAGCCACTAATTCGAGCTTCTGCTCGACCCCGGTCACCGACGACTGCACTGCCGCGCGGCGCAATTCCGGACTGGCGATGGCATACCACTCGGGCACCGATGCCGGATTCTGCAGCAAACGCCGCGACGCCAGATCGTCCAGCGATACCGACCGCCGCTCGGCCAGCGGGTCACCGGCGGGCAGCACTACGTCGCGCGGCTCCTCAAGGAGCGGCGCTGTCGCCAGGCCGGACAGGTCGAATGGCGAGCGAGCGTAGACCACCTGCACGTCGCCGCGGCGGATCACTTCGGCCTGCTCGTTCCAGGTCACCGGCACGATGACCGTGCGCCGCACCGGATCGCCTGCCTCGAACGCCCGGGCGGCAGCGGTAGCCAACAGCCCGGGCAGTACCCCGACCGTGACCACGACGGCAGGGGCTTCGGCCCGCGCTAACCGCTGCCGCAGCGCCTGCACTTCCGCGAGCAAGAAACGGCCGTCGTCGAGTAGCCGTAACCCAGCGGGGGTCAGCGTCGTCCCGCGGGTGCCCCGATTGAGCAGCGTGATGCCCAGCTCGTGCTCGAGCGCGCGAATTTGACGGGACAGCACTGGTTGGGCGATGTGCAGGCGCGCCGCAGCGCGGCCGAAGTTGAGTTCCTCCGCCACGGCGACGAAGTAGCGCAGCTTGCGCATGTCCAGATCCACTGTGGCCATACCCAAAGGGTATAGCTCCCGGAATAAAAGGGTGTTGGACGAGCGAAGCTCCCGCCTCGACTCTGTATGTATGAGTCTGTGCAATCAACGTGTCCTGATCATCGGAGGAACGTCGGGCATCGGCCTAGCCGTGGCTGTGGCGGCCGCCGAGCGTGGCGCCACGCCCGTCGTCGCCTCGCGCCGGACGTCGAGCGTCGAGCGCGCGCTGGGCTCGCTGCCCGCCGGCGCGGTCGGCGCCACCGTTGACCTCGCCGACCCCGCGTCCATCGAGCGGCTGGCCGACTGGGTCGGCCCGATCAACCACCTCGTCTACACGGCGGGCGAGCCGCTGGAGATGGTGCCGCTCGCCGGACTGACACCTGACGTTATCGCCGGCTTTTACCAAACTCGCATCATCGGCGCGTGCAGCGCGGTTCGGGTGATCGGTCCGCTCCTGCCCGCGGACGGTTCGATCACTTTGACCAGCGGATCGGCCGCCGAGCAGCCGGAATTCGGTGCGTTGCCGGTGAGTCTGTGCGGCGCGATGAACGCGCTAACCGCCGCTCTGGCGGTCGAGCTGGCGCCAGTGCGGGTTAATGCTGTCGCCCCAGGCGTGGTGCGCTCACCGCTGTGGGACAACATGGGTAGGGAGGACCGCGATGCGCTGTTCGCCGCTGCAGCGGAACGGGTTCCGCTAAGCAGGATCGCCGAGGCCGACGAGGTGGCACGGGCCTACTTGTACTGCATCGAGCAGACGTACTCCACCGGAGCGGTCGTCAAGGTCGACGGCGGCAGCGTCCTCGTCTAGGCGGTAGTCGTGGTCCAACCACCCGCAATGTGATAGGCCCGCACGTAAACTGCTGATATCCATCAGAAATGTAGCGTCGCGAGACACCAGCTACAGAGGTGTCCCCAACGCGAGTTCTGTAAGTCCGCAGCACGCAAACCCACGTCGGCCTAGCCGACCACGTCGAAGATCGCGGCGGCGGAGGTGACGGCCTTGTCCGCGTTTCCCTCGTCATGCAGCAACATGCGGACCCCCACGCGCCCGGAGCCGCCGGCGTGCGCCGTGCCCTCGACGCGGAAGGGACCCACCTTGCCGCGCGACATGAACATGACGTGCCAGCTGACCACCTGCAGCTTCCGCGTTCCGGTGACGCCGGCGGCGAGGTCGATCGCCGCGGTTTCGAGGACCACGTGCTGCGGTCCGATGTGCAGCGCGGCGTCCGGGGAGGCGAGTTCGGTACTCAATTCGGGCAGGATCCAATGGCCGTCACGGCGCCTGCTGGCCCCGAAGGCCTGCCACAGCGGCGGCAGGTCCGGCGAGTCCTCGATGACCAGTTCCGTGCCCGAAACATCCATGCGGCCCAAGCCTTCCGGCGGAATACCGATGATGGCTCCTTGCCCCTCGTTGAAGGCGATCACCCGGTCCGGGTTGTCGGCGTCGACGATCTTGCACCGCCCGTAGCCCATGGTGCGCCCCTGGTGCACGATGCCGGAGCCGACGATCTCGACTCGGCTGACGTCGTAGCCGGGGTCGACGATCTGCACGGACGCGATGACCGGGTTGGGCACCGCGACCATGTCGGTCTGACAACCCTCCGGCGAGGAAATGGCCAACGGCGCCACCATGATTCCCCCGGCCTCGTTGCGCATGTCCCGGCGAATGGTGACCGTGTCGTCGGCCTCGCCCAAGTCCATCGAGGAGTGTTTGCGGCCGATGTAGCGGTAGCTGAGCAGCCCCGTCCAGCGCCGGTACAGTTCGTCCCGATAGGCGTCGGAGTCTCCCGCCAACTCCCGGATGTCACGAAGCTGGTCGCCCAATTCCGGCCTCCCTCAGGCTTTTCCGTGCCGCACCTGGTTGAACGGCACGCCGCGGTCGGCGGCGTACTCACGCGGAAAGTTCAGGACACGCTCCCCGATGACGTTGCGCGCCATCTCGGTGGTCCCGCCACCGATGCTGGCGATCTGCCGGCCCAGGTAACGGGTACCGATGTCGAGCAGCCCCGCCTCGTCCTCGATCACGGCCGAGGGGCCCGCGACGGCCAGCGCGGTGTCGTTTTCGACGTCGTGCACCTCGGCCATGGACAGCCGGATGATCGATCCCGCCGCGGGCGGGAGGGATCCGCTGGTCACGGCGTGGAAGACGTGCTCGCTGAGTTGCCCGTGCACGACACGATGGACCAGGGCACGGCCCACCAATTCGCGGACTCGTTCGCTGCCGGTCTGGTTCGTCTTCTCGACCAGGGCGAGCAGGTCAACCGAGATATCTTGCGCCTCAGCGATTCCCGGGCCGCTGGTGTACTCCGATCCGTCGCCCATGCTGCGGCGCTCGTGGTAGAGCTGGCGCGAGGCGACGTCCCACCCTTTCCCCGGCTCCCCCACCACGGCGTCGTCACCGACGTCGACGTCGTCGAAGAATTCCTCGCAGAACTCCACGGAGCCGTTGACCTGCTTGATGCGGTTGATCGTGACCCCGGGGTGCCGAAGCGGCACCAGGAACATGGTCAGCCCTTCGTGTTTCGGAACGTTCCAGTCGGTGCGGGCCAGGCACAGGCCGTAGTCGGCGGCGAACGCCCACGTGCTCCACGTCTTGGCGCCGTTGATGATCCATCGCCCGTCCCGGCGTTCGGCGCGGGTCAGCACACCCGCGAGATCCGACCCCCCGCTGGGCTCCGACAGCAACTGCACCAGCACTTCGTCGCCGCGCAGCGCGGCCGCGATGTGGGCGCGCTTCTGCTCCTCGCTGCCCATGTCCAGGATCGTCGCGCAGCAGATGGCGAACGACGGAACGTTGAGCATCAAGGGGGTCTCGTAGGCCAGGGCCTCGGCGTCGAACGCTTTCTTGTATTCGTAGCCCAAGCCCAGCCCGCCGTATTCGCGCGGAAAGCAGATGCCGGCGAATCCGCCGTCGTACAGCCTTTTTTGCAGCTCGCGGGCGCGCTGCCAGGAGGTGAGCGAGTCGCGTTGCAGAGCCATCGCGTCGCCGGAATCATGCCGCGGCAGGTTCTCGGCCAGCCACGCCTTGGCCCGGCCCCGGAATTCCTCGACCGACTCCGACGTCACCGGATGACCTCTCGTTCGAGCGTCGACCTTGTGCTGGGCGACTGTACAGCAGCGCTGCCGCGGCTGTACAGGCCGCGGCCTACGACCGGTTCAGCTCCACCGCGGATCGGATCAGCGCCGCCAGCGCCTCCACGTCGAGCTCGTCGCCCTCGTGAAAATCGATCGCCCGTCGGGTGTTGCCGTCGAGACTGGAGTTGAACAGGCCAGCGGGATCATCGAGCGAGGCCCCCTTGGCGAAGGTCATCTTCACGACGTTCTTGTAGGTCTCGCCGGTGCAGATCATTCCGTCGTGGTACCAGACCGGGACGCCGCGCCACTTCCACTCCTCGACGACGTCCGGGTCGGCTGCCTTGATCACTTCCCTGATGCGGGCGAGCATCTCGCCGCGCCAATCCCCCAACTCCTTGATCCGGGCACCGATCAGCTCAGCGGGAGAATCCTTGGAATCGGCCATCCTGGCTCGCCTTTCCGATGTCGTCGCTCGACCGCCCCGTTCCGACACCGGCGTTGGCGGCCCGTAGTCTGCAGTACTCAGCATGACCGATACACATCCCTTTGACGACGCCGTCCGCCTCGAGATCGTCGACGCCGACACCAGGCGAGGGCGCACCCATCCGGAATGGGCCAACATGGTGGGGCCCTTCGGCGGGATCACCGCCGCCGTGATGCTGCGCGCCGTCGAGTCGCACCCCGACCGCCTCGGCGAGCCGCTGGCGTTGACGGTCAACTACGCCGCGCCGATCGCCGACGGCGACTTCGACATCTCACTGCGGACCGCGCGCACGAATCGCTCCAACCAGCACTGGATCGCCGAACTCGCCCAGGACGGAGACGTCAAGACGACGGCGACCGCGTTGTTCGCGATCCGGCGCGACGGTTGGGGCGACACCGAAAGCCGCCCGCCGAGCGCACCGGACCCGGAGCAGCTTCCTGCCACGGATCCGGGCCTGGTGCGCTGGACGAGCCTCTACGACATGCGCTACGTCGAAGGCCCCATGCCCGGCAAAGACGGCCAACCGAACCCCTCGTCGACGACCACCCTGTGGGTGCGCGACGGCGCGCAACGCCCCGTCGACTACCCGGCGCTCGCCGCGCTATGCGACGCGTTCTACCCCCGGGTGTTCCTGCGGCGGGGCGCCATCATCCCGTCCGGAACGATCTCGCTGACGACGTACTTCCACGCGGATCGGCACGAACTCGACCGCTCAGGCGACGACTTCGTCCTGTGCACCGCCCACGCCAACCGCTTCAGCCGCGGCTACTTCGACCAGAGCGCACAGGTGTGGACGCGCGATGGCGTGCTGCTGGCCACCACGCACCAGGTCGTCTACTTCAAAGGCTGAAGGGTTTACACTTCGCCGGGGAAACGTCACGCAGAGCCGCATAGAATCGAGCCGCCATGACAGAGCGCGCGGAGCGCAGCGTCACCGACGCGGACACCGCCACGCTGCTGGCCATCGAATCCATCAAGCAGCTCAAGGCCCGTTACTGCCGGCTGCTCGACACCAAGGACTGGGCGGGGTGGCGCACCATCTTCACCGATGACTTCCTCAGCGACACGGCCGAGGCCGGCGGCAAGGTCATCGAGGGGGCGGACGAGTTCGTGGCGTTCACGCGCAAGGCCCTCGGGCGGCCCGGGCAGGCCACCGCCCACCAGGTGCACGCCCCCGAGATCACGCTCACCTCGGAGACGGCCGCGCGCGGGGTGTGGGCGCTGCAAGACGTCGTCCGATTCGGCCCCGGCGTGACCCTGGTCGGCTACGGCCACTACCACGAGACCTACGAGAACATCGCCGGGCAATGGTTCATCAAGAGCTCCAAGCTGACTCGACTGCGAGAGGATATCGTCACTCCGGTGTTTTCGCTCTACATCTCCGACCGAATCCGCCGGGCCATCGGCCGAGTCGCGAATATGGTGATGAACCCATGACCGCCTCCACCGTTCTGGTCACCGGCGCATTCGGGCAAATCGGCAAGCGCTGCACGCAGATCCTGCTGGACCGGGGACGCACCGTGATCGCATTGGATCTGCGCACCGAGAACACCGTCGCCGTCGAAAAAGAACTGGCCGCCGCCCGCCACCCCGGAACGCTGATCCCGGCCTACACCGATCTGCTGGACGCCGAGGCGCTGCGCGACCTCGTCATGACCCGTCAACCCGACGCGGTCGTCCACCTCGCCGCGGTCGTGTCCCCGTTGTCGTATCGCAAACCCGCGCTGGCACGCAAGGTGAATGTGGGTGGGACCGAGAATCTCCTGGCAGCGTGCGCCGCACTCACGCGCCCGCCGTTGTTCCTGATGGCCTCCAGCGCCGCGGTGTACGGGTCGCGCAACCCGTACCGTCAGCCCGAACGGATCACCCCGGACACCCCCGTGAATCCCATCGATCAATACGGTCAGGACAAGGTGCTCGCGGAGGCGGCGATCCGCGCGAGCGGCCTGCCGTACGCGCTCTTCCGGCTGGGCGGGGTCATCTCGCCGGATATGCACACCACCGTCAACGGCGACTCCCTGCTGCTGATGCGATCCATGCCCGGCGACAACCGCATGCACGCGGTCGATGCTCGCGATGTGGCGCTGGCCTTCGCCAACGGCGTCGACCGGCAAGCCGGCATCGCGGGCAAGGTACTGCTGATCGGCGGCAACGAGTCGTATGTGCTCATCCAGCGGGAGCTCGAGGACGGCATCATGGAAGCCGTCGGCCTGGGTGGCCTCGGCCCGTCCGCCAGCCTGCCGGGCGACCCGACCGACGACCGCGGCTGGAGCTTCACCGGCTGGTATGACACCACCGAAGCCCAGGCGCTGCTCGATTTCCAAGAGCACGACTGGTCGCAGACGCTGGCCTGGATCGCCGAGACGCAGGGCCGTCTGCGCATGGTGGTTCGGCTGCTGAGCCCGGTCTTGCGGCCGGTCCTGCGGACCGTCCTGATGGTGCAGCGCCGGCTCGAGGGGCGCGGTCCCTACGCCGACCCCTGGACGCTGATCGAAAAGAAATACGGCACCGCGGCACTCGCCGGCGCCGACTAGCAAGCGAATATTTCCGAGAGCTGTTGCACCGCAACATGACTCGCACGCCCGCACCCGTCAGCGATCGATCCATCCCATCTGCGCTTCGGCATGATGGCCGCCCACGGGCGGGGTGATCCGATCGAGCCGGGACAGTTGCTCGGGTGACAGTTGGACGGCATCGGCACCGACGTTCTCCTCGAGCCGCGCCACCCGCTTTGTGCCCGGAATCGGCACGATGTCAGGCCCTTTCGCCAACAGCCAGGCCAGAGCGACCTGAGCCGGGGTCGCACCGACGTCGGCGCTGATGGCGCGCAATTCGTCGGCGCTTTGCAGGTTGTGCTGGAAGTTCTCGTCGAAAAACCGCGGATTGGTCTTGCGGTAGTCGCTGTCCGGCAGCCCCTCGGTGGAGCGGATGGCGCCGGTGAGGAAGCCGCGGCCCAGCGGTGAGTAAGCGACGAATCCGATCCCCAATTCGCGCAGCACCGGCAATATCTCGTCTTCCTGGTCGCGCGTCCACAGCGAATACTCGGATTGCACCGCGGTGATGGGATTCACCGCGTGCGCACGCCGGATGGTGTTGACGCCGACCTCCGAAAGGCCGATGTGCCGGACCTTCCCGGCGGCGACCAGCTCGGCCAATGCGCCGACCGTGTCTTCGATCGGGGTGTCCCGGTCAAGGCGGTGCTGATAGTAGAGGTCGATTCGGTCGGTGCCGAGCCGTTGCAGCGAACCCTCGACGGCGATACGGATGTTGGCGGGGCTACTGTCCAGGCCGTTACGCCCGGTGTGCGAGATCAGGCCGAACTTGGTGGCCAGCACCACCTGATCGCGGCGTCCCTGCAAGGCGCGGGCGAGCAGTTCTTCGTTGACGTAGGGGCCGTACACCTCGGCCGTGTCGATCAGCGTGACACCCAGGTCGATCGCGCGGTGGACGGTGCGGATCGCCTCGGCGTCGTCGCTGCCGGCGCCGGCGTAGGCCACCGACATGCCCATGGCGCCCAGGCCGATGCGGCCGACCTCCAAGCCGGCAAGGCGAGCTTGTTTCATGGCGTCATTGTGCGCTCAGCGACTTCGGGCCGTGGGGCGGGTACCGTTGCGCGAGTGCACCGCATCGATCTGACCGCGATCCGATGGACGACATAGAAACGACGCGACCGGCCCGCAATCTGGCGGTGGACTTCTACCGCGCGTCGGGCGTGGTCCTCATCGTGCTGGGCCACTGGCTGGCCGGTTCCGTGACCTACCACGACGGGCAATTCGGCCGGGAGAACCCGCTGCTGGACATGCCCTGGACGCAATGGTTGACCTGGATCTTCCAGGCGGTGCCGGTGTTCTTCTTCGTGGCCGGCTATGCCGGAGCCGTGTCGTGGGCGCACCGCCGCGAGGGCGGCAGCTTCTCACGCCAGGCCTGGATCCGGCATCGACTGGCTCGGGTGCTGGGTCCGACGACGGTCTACGTCGCGCTCGTTTCGGTGATCGTGGTGGCGCTCCAGGCCCAACGGGTGCCGGGCACCGTGCTGGAATACGCGGGGTGGGCGGTGGCCATGCACCTGTGGTTCCTCGCCGTGTACGTGCTGGTCGTCTCACTGACGCCCATTGCCGTTGCGGCACATCGACGTTGGGGCCTGAGGGTACCGGCGGTACTGGCCGCCGGGGTCGTCCTGATCGACGCCGTGTCGCTCGCGGGCCACGTGCCCTACGTCGGCTCTCTCAACTACCTGTTGTGCTGGGGCCTGCTCTATCAGCTCGGCATCGCCTGGGAGGGTGGGCTGTTGGCCGGCCGCAAACCGGTGTTGCTCGCCGCCGGTTCGGCCGTCGCCCTGGCACTGCTGATCCGAGTGGGGCCGTATCCGGTGAGCATGATCGGCGTTCCGGGGGAACCGATCGAGAACACGACGCCGCCCACGGTGGCGATGATGGCATTCGCCTGCACGCAGGCCGGGCTGGCGATGGCAGTTGCGGCGATGCTCGACCGGGTCCTGCACCACGGCCCCGTGCGGCGCGTGTTGTCGACCGCCAACGCCAACGTGATGGCGCTTTACCTGTGGCACATGATTCCTGTGGTCATCGTCGCGATCGTCGCTTATCCGGCCGGCCTGATACCCCAGCCCCATGAGGGGTCTGCGACGTGGTGGCTGGTCCGACTGGAGTGGATCACGATCCTCAGCGTGGTGACGGCGGTCGAGTTGGTGCTGCTGTGGTGGCAGCGGCGGTTCTTCGCGGTTCCGCTGCCGACGTTCGGACTACCGCTCGGCGATCGCTGGGGCGAAACGATCATGTTCTCCGGCGCCGTCCTGGCCGCCGTTGGTCTGCACCTTTTGGCCCAGGGCGGCTTCGCACCGGACGGGCGCTTCTCCTGGCCGGCCGCGGCGGTGTTCGCCGCCGGCGCGGTCTTGGTGGCGTTGCGGCCCAAGGCGCCGTCGCCGGTGACCGGCGTCGAGGCGCAGCGGCGCAGCGGCGCCTAGTGGTGGGCCGGCAGCACGTGGTCGGCCAGCCTGTCGGTGGACAGGCACAGCGAGCAGACATGCGCGTCGTGGGTTTCACACGCCGTCACGTCCGGCCGCTCGTAGTCATGATGGCAGACGTGGCACTTCAACTGCGCCGCTGAGGGATTGCCGTATTCGTCATACATGGGCAAGTCGATGCCGTCGTGGGTGCGACGCAGGTAATACCTGCCCTTGGTCGCGATCGCCAGGATCGGCGGCATGACCAACGCGACGACGATCGCCACCAACGGCGAGTACGGACGCAGCGCCTCACCGAGGCCGCCGAAGAAGGCGACTATCGACAACCCGGCGGCCAACAGCATCGACCCGAAGCCCACCGGATTGATGGCATACAGCATGCCGCGCCGAAACTCCGGGCGCTTCGGTGACAACTTGAGCAGGTACTTGTTGAACACGATGTCCGACGCCACGGCCACCACCCATGCCATTCCACAGTTGGCGTAGAACCCCAGGATCGTGTTCAGGACGTCGAACATGTCGGATTCCATCATGATCAACGCAATGACGAGGTTGACGGCGAGGAAGACGACCCGCCCCGGGTAATGCTTGGTGACCCGGGTGAACGAATTGGTCCACGCCAAGGAACCCGAGTATGCGTTCGTCACATTGATCTTGATCTGGCTGAGCACCACCAGGACCACCGCGAGTGTCAGCGCAAGCCATCCCGGCATGAAGTCGCGGTAGATCAACAAGAATTGGTGCACGGGCTGATTGGCGACCGACGTCGAGCCCGCAACGCGAGCGATCAGATAGACGGCCAAAAACAGGCCGATGATCTGTTTGATCGCTCCGAACACGACCCAGCCGGGTCCGGCGAGCAGCACCCACGTCCACCAACTGCGCGAGTTCGCCGGCATCCGCGGGGGCATGAAACGCAGGTAGTCGATCTGCTCGGCGATCTGCGCGATCAGCGACAGGCACACGCCCGCCGCCAACAACGTCGAGCCGATGTTCACCGCGCCGCCGCCGCGGCCGTGGTACCCGAAGAACTGGTGGATGGAGTCCGGGTGGCGCACCACGAGGTAGACGAACGGAACGACCATCAGGATCAACCACAACGGCGTCGTCCAGAGCTGGAGCTGGGACAACACCTTCATGCCGTACATCACCAGCGGGAAGATGATCAGCGTCGAGCAGGCATAGCCGGCCCAAAGCGGGAGGCGCAGGCCGAGCTTGAGGCCCTGCGCCATGATCGAGCCCTCGAGGGCGAAAAAGATGAAGGTGAACGACGCGAAGATCACGTTGGTGACCACCGAGCCGTAGTAGCCGAAACCGCTACCCCGGGTGATCAGGTCCAGGTCGAGGTTGTAGCGCGCCGCGTAATAGGCCAACGGCAGCCCGGTCGCGAAGATCACCAGGGCGAAGATCCCGATGCCGCACAACGCGTTGCCGGTTCCGTAGGAGATGCCGACATTGGCGCCGATCGCGAAGTCGGCCAAATACGCGATGCCGCCGAGCGCCGAGATGCCCACCACGGCTGTCGACCATCGTCGATAACTGCGCGGTGCGAACCGCAGCGTGTAATCCTCGAGCGTCTCTTTGGTGGCCGTCATGGTGTCCAGGTCCATCTCGGCCGCGGACGGATTGGTGTCGGATTCGGTTTCCTGCGTCATGCACTCCCCCTCGCCCACAAGTCCCGCCGAAGATAACCGACGCGGGTTGCGACAAAGTGACGCCCGGCATCGGCGAAGCCGCCCGCCGAGGTGCTGGATACGCCGACCGGCATCACGCTCTGTGGGCTAAACGACCTACGACCCCTCGATTGGGGTCGTAGTGCCCTGGGCGGGACGGTACCCGGGGAGAAAACGTTTTCCTCAAGGCTCGGATTCCGTGAACAGTTGAGCCTAGGCTAGACCGAGACACCCTCGCTAAGGGAGTACACAGATGTCACACGCTACGCTCCACACCAACCACATCCCTCAGCAACGCGCACAGGATGCCCAGCTTCTGAAGGAGTCCGGGGTCCACAAGCTCGTCGTCACCGACCGCGACGGCAACTGCTTGGCGTTCTTATTGGCTTGGGAAAGCTTCGACTACGACGCTGAGACGGATACCTATGTGTGCGTGGCCGACGGCGACGGCAGAGAGCTGATGACCGTGTACACCGCCGGCGAGATCAAGCCGGCCGCCAAAGCGAACACGTATGTGGTAACCGCGCCGGACAGATTCGGCGGCCCCAGGGCGCTGTAGACGCGCCGATCGACGGGCCCGACCGGCCGGCGGCTTCTTTCACGCCTTCTTGGCGCGGTCGACCCGCGCGGTGATCCGATCGTCTCAGCCACCGATGTCGCTGGTGGCTGCCGGCCCCACCCCGCGGCACACCTGGCGGGACCTTGACATCGCGAAACTTATGATAGACCGTTCGTACGGTTAGTTTGAGTCGAAGGTGGAAGATGCCCCGACCTGGGAGACGTGGCGAGATTTTCGACGCGTTCGTCCGTTATGTCGCCGAACGCGGCTACGACAGAACGAATATGGGCGACATCGCCGACGAGCTTGGCATGTCGAAGGGCACCATCGTCCATCACTTCGGGACCAAAGCGCAGATGTTGCGCGAACTCGAAGAGACCCACCTGGCCCGCCAACTCGATGCGCTGCAGATGGCGTGGGCCCGCCTGGCCGCGCCGCACGAACGCATCGCCGCAATCATCTACGCCTCCGCACTGCTCCAAGTGGTCGCTCGCGATGCGACGGTGGCAAGCCAGCGCGAAGTGGTTCAGCTGTTCGATGACCCCGCTATGCACCAGGTGCGCAAGTTGCGAAATCAGTTGCAGGCGCTGGCAACTGACGAGATCCGCAACGGGATAGAGAGCGGCGTGTTCCGAAGCGTCGACGTCGAGCTGGCAGCACTGCAGCTGTGGGGATCGCTGCAGTGGATGTGGGTATGGTTCGATCCCACCGGTTCCCGGACTCCCGAACAAGTCGGTGCCGCGTTCGTCGACGTGTTCCTCGGCGGACTGCTACTCGACCGACTGGCGCTTGGAAAGTGGGCAAACCCTTCCGCGGAGGTCGTCTCGGTGGTGCGCGAATGCCTCACCGCAGTCACCAGTTCTGGTGATTGACCGATCGGCCTCTAATACCTTGTGCGGGTCGGTAATTGGCCCGAACTGTTGCCCGCCTGATCGCCTTGGCCGTTCTTAACCGACCGGAGACGAGCGCCGGAGCGCGGCATCGTCGCCGTACGCCCGGTCGGTTATAAGGGCCCGCTTTCTCTTTATCCGTCCGTTGTCACCGGACACCGATTCACCCGGTCACTAGCCAAAGTCCCTGGTATTTGCCCGAACAACTCTACTGCAGCTCCGAGCGCTCTTCGGGCAGTTCGGTGGTGCAATTCGAGCCAGCGTCGCGGTTATTGACTGACCGTACGGTCTAATGCAATAGTGACTGCGTGGCGCAAACGAGGGCGGCATGGAGCTGAAAGCACGGTCCCGAAGTGCCGGTCGGGGGGATCACCTGGTCGACCGACATCGGAAACAAGGTGCTGCGCCAAGCGGCGGAAAGCGCCGAGCGCCGTCGCGGCGAGAGGTAGAGAGCAGAAGCCCGGAGTTGCATTCGCTGCCAGGTACTTCGAAACCTGCCGCATTGCAGAGCCTTTCGATACCAGCTCACCAGATCAATCAGACCGCGAGGCGGGTTCACGTCCACGCTCGCGATCCCCGTCCAGCGACCGTGCGGACCCCGCTTGACCCAGCAGTGCAGCCCTCGCGACTGAGTGCGCGGTCGGGTCAGGGGCGGCGCGGATGACCACCTCACACCTGACCGCCAGCAAAATCGGCCAAAGGATTCGACCGGGCACGGAAGTGGCCGGCGGGTTCTTCCGCATGTGCGTGCTGACCGGCAAGGCGCTCAGGCAGCCGTTCGAGTGGCGCGAGTTCATCTGGAACGGCTGGTTTCTCATGCGGGTATCGCTGCTGCCCACGATCGCGGTGTCCATCCCCGAAACCGTGCTCCTCATTTTCACGCTCAACCTGCTGCTGGCCGAGATCGGCGCGGCCGACGTCTCGGGTGCCGGGGCCGCGATCGGCGCGGTCACCCAGCTCGGCCCGATCGTGACGGTGCTGGTGGTCGCCGGCGCGGGCGGCACCGCCATCTGCGCCGACCTCGGCGCGCGAACCATCCGCGAGGAGATCGATGCGCTCGAGGTGCTCGGCATCGACCCGATCCACCGGCTGGTGGTCCCCCGCGTCGTCGCCTCGACACTCGTCGCCGTGCTGCTCAACGGCCTCGTGGTCGCCGTCGGCCTGGGGGGCGGCTACCTGTTCAGCGTGTACCTGCAGAACGTCTCGAGCGGTGCCTACCTCTCCACGCTCACGGCGCTCACCGGCCTGCCCGAGGTGGTGATCGCGTTCATCAAGGCGGCGACGTTCGGGCTGATCGCCGGCCTGGTCGGCTGTTACCGCGGGCTGATCGTTCGCGGCGGGTCCAAGGGTTTGGGCACCGCCGTCAACGAGACGGTGGTGCTGTGCTTCATCGCCCTGTTCGCGGTCAACGCCGCGCTGACCACCATCGGCGTCCGATTCGGGACGGGGCGCTGACATGGCCGCGGCCACAGGGGTTCCCGCCCGGCACCTCCACGTTCCGCGGGCCGCCCTCATTCGATACGGGGAAGCCCCCGACCGAGTACTGGTCGAGATCGGGCAAATGGTCTGGTTCGCCCTGAGCGCAATCGGGCAGATCCCGTTCGCCGTGCACCGCTACCGCAAGGAGCTGCTGCGCATGGTGGCCCAGATGGGCATGGGCACCGGCGCGATGGCCGTGGTCGGCGGCACCGCCGCCATCGTCGGGTTCATCACCCTGTCCGCCGGCTCACTGGTCGCCATCCAGGGCTACGCGACGCTCGGCAACATCGGTGTCGAGGCATTCACCGGCTTCTTGGCCGCCCTGGTCAACGTGCGGTTCGTGGCGCCGGTGGCCGCCGGCCAGGCGCTGGCCGCCACGGTCGGCGCCGGCGCCACCGCCGAACTGGGCGCCATGCGCATCAGCGAGGAGATCGACGCGCTCGAGGTGATGAGCATCCGGTCGATCCCCTTCCTGGCGTCCACCCGGGTCGTGGCGGGCCTGATCGTGATCATCCCGCTCTACGGGTTGGCGATGACGATGGCCTTCCTGTCCCAGCAGGTCACGACGGTCTTCTTGTACGGGCAATCCATCGGCACGTACAACCACTACTTCCACACCTTCCTGCGCCTCAACGACGTGGCCTGGTCCTTCGCAGAGGTGATCCTGGTCGCGGTGGTCGTGATGACCACCCACTGCTACTACGGCTACACCGCCACCGGCGGGCCGGTCGGCGTTGGCGAGGCGGTGGGCCGGTCGATGCGGTTGTCGTTGATCACGATCGTCGTGGTGGTCGTTCTCACCGCGATGGCGGTGTACGGCAAAACCCCGAACTTCAACCTCACCGTGTAGCCGCCATGACCACCCCGGTGAAGCAGAACCCGCAACGCATACCTCCGTACCGGACGGCGGCTTTGGTGTTTTTGATCGTCGCCGCGGTGGTGCTGGGGTTCGTGTGGTTGCAGTTTCGCGGCCGGCTCTCGCCGACGACACACTTGACGATGTTGGCTCCCCGGGCCGGTCTGGTGATGGATCCGGGGTCGAAGGTCACCTACAACGGCGTGGAAGTCGGCCGGGTGGCCAGCATTTCGGAGGTCGAACGGGACGGCACACCGGCGGCCAAATTCGTCTTGAACGTGAATCCGAAATGGATCGAGCTCATTCCGGCCAACGTGGACGCCAACATCAGGGCGACCACGGTGTTCGGCAACAAGTACGTCTCGCTGACCTCGCCGAAAAACCCGGCGGCGCAACCCATCACACCGGAGCACGTGATTGACGCGAGGTCGGTGACAACCGAGTTCAATACGCTGTTCGAGACACTGACCACGATCACGGAAAAGATCGATCCCGTCAAGGTGAACCTGACGCTGGCGGCGGCCGCGCAGGCGTTGACCGGGTTGGGCGACAAGTTCGGGCAGTCGATCGTCAACGCCAACGCCATCCTCGACGACATCAATCCGCAAATGCCGCAGATCCGGCATGACATTCAGCAGCTGGGGGTCCTGGGCGACATCTACGCCAACGCCGCACCGGATCTGTTGGACGCCCTCAACAACGCGGTGATCACCGCACGCACGGTGCACCGGCAGGAAAACGACCTGGACGCAGCGTTGTTGGCGGCGGCCGGGCTGGGCAACACCGGCGCCGACATCTTCGCCCGCGGCGGGCCCTACCTACAGCGGGGGGCCGCCGATCTGGTGCCCACCGCCGGCCTGCTCGACACCTACAGCCCGGAGTTCTTCTGCACCATCCGCAACTACTACGACGAAGAACCCCATGCCTATGAGACGACCGGCGGCGGCAACGGATACGCGCTGAGAACCATGACCGAACTGACGTCGGGATTGGGCGGCATCCTCACGCTCCCGGGGTTGGCCGGCACCGCGGCCACGATGGGACTCCTCGGACTGGCCGGGCTGGTCGGCGGGGCACCGAATCCCTTTGTGTATCCGGACAATCTGCCGCGGGTGAACGCGCACGGCGGCCCCGGGGGCGCGCCTGGCTGCTGGCAGGCCATCACCCATGACCTGTGGCCGGCGCCGAGTCTGGTGGTGGACACCGGCGCCAGCCTCGCGCCGTACAACCACCTAGAAACCGGCTCGCCGTACGCAATCGAGTACGTGTGGGGCCGCCAGGTCGGGGACAACACGATCAACCCATGACAGCGATGAATCCATGAAGATTACCGGCTCCGCCATCAAGCTCGGCATCGTCTCGCTGGTGCTGCTGCTGATCACCGTGTCGATCGTCGTGGTGTTCGCTCAGATGCGCTTCAACAGCACCAACAGCTATCACGCGGAATTCCGGAACGCCACCGGGCTGAAGAACGGCCAATTCGTCCGCGCCGCCGGGGTGGAGATCGGGAAGGTCAAAGCGGTGCGGCTGATCGAAGGGGGTCAGCGGGTCCGGGTGGACTTCGATGTCGACCGCTCCGTACCGCTCTACCAGTCGACGACCGCGCAGATCCGTTACCTCAACCTGTTCGCCGACCGCTACCTCGAGCTCAAGCGCGGCGACGGAGAGGGCGCTGACCGGATACTGCCGCCGGGCGGCTCCATCCCGCTGTCCCGAACGTCACCGGCGCTGGACCTCGACGCGCTGATCGGTGGCTTCAAGCCACTGTTCCGGGCGCTCGATCCCGAAAAGGTCAACACCATCGCGTCCGCCATCATCACCGTGTTTCAGGGTCAGGGCGGCACCATCAACGACATCCTCGACCAGACCGCGCAGCTGACCGCGCACATCGCTGAGCGCGACGAGGCGATCGGCGAGGTGGTCAAGAACCTGAACACCGTGCTGGACACCACCGTTCGGCATCGCAAGGAGTTCGACCAGACCGTCGACAACTTCGAGAGACTGATCACCGGGCTGCAAAACCACGCCGACCCGCTGGCCGCCGGCACCGCGAACATCAGCAACGCCGCCGGAACGGTGGCCGACCTCCTCGCCGACAACCGCGCTCTGCTGCACAAGGCGATCAACTACCTGCAGGCTCTTCAGCAACCGCTCGTCGACCAACGCGATCAGCTCGGCGACCTGATCCACAAGACCCCGACCGCGCTCAACCTCATCGGACGCAGCATCGGCCTCTACGGGGACTGGGTCAACTTCTACGTCTGCGACCTCACGATCAGGTGGAACGGACTGCAGCCCGGCGGCCCGGTCCGCTCGGTCCGCCTCTGGCAGCAGCCCACCGGCAGGTGCACGCCCCAATGAGAACGCTCACCGAATTCAACCGCCACCGGGTCGGCCTGATGGGCATCACCGTGCTCGTGCTCGTGGTCGCCGTCGGCCAAAGCTTCACCAGCATCCCGATGATGTTCGCCAGTCCCAGCTATTACGGACAATTCACCGACACCGGCCAACTCAACAAGGGCGACAAGGTCCGCATCTCCGGTGTGAATGTCGGCAAGGTCGAGGCGCTCGAGATCGACGGCGACCATGTCCGGATCAAATTCTCCGTCGGCGGCAACACCATCGGCACCGAGAGCCGGCTCGCGATCAAGACGGACACCATCCTCGGGAAGAAGGTGCTCGAGATCGAGCCGCGGGGAACCCGGACGTTGCGGCCCGGGGACGTGTTGCCACTGGGCCAGAGCACCACCCCCTATCAGCTCTACGACGCGAACTTCGACATCACCAAGGCCGCCACCGGCTGGGACATCGACACCGTCAAGCAGTCGCTGAACGTCTTGTCGCAGACCGTCAACCAGACCTACCCGCACCTGAGTGCCGCACTCGACGGCCTGACGAGATTCTCCGACACCATCGGTAAGCGCGACGAACAGATCAAGCACCTGCTCGCCCAGGCCCACCAGGTGGCCAGCGTGCTCGGTGACCGTAGCGAACAGATCAACCGGTTGTTGGTCAACACCAAGACGCTGCTGGCCGCGTTCAACGAACGTGGCCGCGCCATCGGCGCCCTGCTGCAGAACATCTCCGCGTTCTCGGCTGAGGTGCAGGGGTTCATCAACGACAATCCGAACCTCAATCCCGTGCTCGAGCAGTTGCGTGCCATCAGCGATGTGCTGGTGGCGCGCAAAGACGACCTGGCCCAGACCCTCACGTATGTCAGCCAATTCGCCGCCTCGCTAGGGGAATCCGTCGCGTCGGGACCGTACTTCAAGATCGTCCTGTCCAACCTGCTGCCGTATTGGATCTTGCAGCCGTTCGTCGACGCCGCCTTCAAGAAGCGCGGGATCGATCCGGAGGACTTCTGGCGCAGTGCCGGGCTCCCCGCGTTCCGCTGGCCCGACCCCAACGGCACCCGGTTCCCCAACGGGGCCCCGCCGCCCGCGCCGCCGGTGCTGGAAGGCACCCCGGATCATCCGGGACCGGCCGTCCCGCCCGGAACGGCGTGCTCGTACACCCCTCCGGCCGACGCGCTTCCGCGACCCGGGAATCCGCTGCCCTGCGCGGGTGTGGACGTTGGCCCCTTCGGCGGCCGTTTCCCCGCCCCGATTGACGTCGCGGCTTCGCCGCCGAACCCCAACGGGTTGCCCCCGACCCCGGGAATCCCGATCGCCGGGCGGCCGGGCGACCCGCCACCGGACGTCCCGGGCACGCCGGTGCCGCTGCCCGTCCAAGCACCACCGGGCGCACGCACCGAGAACCTGCAACCCGCCGGCCCCACCCCGCCGCCGTCGACCTTCGCGCCCGGCTTGCCCCCCGGGCCGCCGGCGCCGCCGGGACCCGGGCAGCAGTTGCCCGCACCGTTCATCAACCCGGGCGGCACGGGAGGCAGCGGCATCACGGGAGGTAGCCAGAATTGAGCAACGTCTTCCCCCTCCGCCACCTGCGGCCCCGGACGGTGATCGGGGCGCTGGTGGTGCTGCTGGCCGTGGTCGCCGGGTTCGTGGGCTTGCGGCTCTACCAGAGGTTGACCACCAACACCGTGGTCGCCTACCTCCCGACGGCGAACGCGCTCTATTCCGGGGACAAGGTCCAGATCATGGGCGTCCGGGTGGGTGCCGTCGACAAGATCGAACCGGCCGGCGACAAGATGAAGGTGACGTTTCACTACGAGAACAAGTACAAGGTGCCGGCCAACGCGTCCGCGGTGATCGTCAACCCCACCCTGGTCGCGTCGCGCAGTTCGTCCCATTCGGTCGGGACCTGCGTGCGCTCGATGGGGATCACCGCGTGGTTGCCCATCACCGGGCCACCTTTATACGGCGGCTCCAGCTGAATGCTGCGCGACGCGACCAGGGTGGGGTTGACGATCACCGCGGACGCGTTGGCCGGCACCTTGTACTTGTTCTCGTAGTG